>JADFYT010000171.1 GCA_015232935.1 Desulfamplus sp. | reverse complement strand
CCAAGGTGTATGGGGTCAATTTTAAGCTGCATGGCCATCGGGTAAAGAAGCGGTGCCGTAATAAGCAGGATTGACGATGGCTCCATGAAGTTGCCCGCGGCCAGCAAAAGCAGATTGACCATGATAAGAAAGCCGACTGATCCAAGACCCATGTGTGTGATCCAGTCAGTCAACTGCTGTGGAATCTGCTCTGATGTGAGCAAAAAGGAGAACAGCACAGCGTTTGTGATAATGTAGAGAATCATGGCTGACATGTTTGCGGCTGCAAGAAGAGTTCGGGGAACCTCTTTCATGGTCATGTCCTTATAGATAAAAACCGCCACCACAAAGGCATAAACAGCACTCATTGCCGCTGCCTCGGTTGGTGTGAACATGCCGGAGTAAATTCCTCCGATAACCACAACAATCAGCATAAGCCCCCAGATACTCTCCCTGAAGGTTCTTGCTACTGTTTTGAAACTTGCCCTGGGAAGACGGGGGTAGTTCCTCTTTTTTGCCACGATCCAGGTAACTCCCATGAGTAATGAACCAAGAAGAATTCCCGGGATAATGCCGGCAACAAAGAGCTGGCCGATTGAGGCATTGGTGGATACAGCATAGATAACCATTACAATTGACGGGGGAATAAGGATTCCAAGACCTCCTGAAGTTCCGATAACACCGACACCGAACTGCATGGGATAACCCTGCCTGACCATGGCCGGAAGAAGTATTGATCCAATCGCCACAACAGTCGCAGGACTTGAGCCTGATACAGCCGCGAAAAGAGCGCACGCAAGAACTCCGCCCAGAGCGAGACCGCCGTGAAGATGACCTACCATGGCAGTTGCAAAGTTGATCATCCTCTTTGCAACTCCACCATGCGTAAGAAAATTTCCAGCTAAAATAAAGAAGGGGATGGCCATGATCTCGAATTTTTCGATTCCGGTAAAGAGCTTCATTGCCACCGATTCAACCGGAACATTGGTCATTGTAAAGAGATATGTAAGAACAGTAAGGCCCAAAGAGATGGATATGGGCATACCTGTGAGCATAAGTACAGCCAGCAGTGCAAAAATAATCAGTCCGCTCATGATTTGCCTCCATTTTTATTTTTTCCGGAAGGTTCAAGCTGGCTGTAATCGCCTATATCCTTCTCGTCCATTCCTGCTACATGTCCGGCATCGTGGCGGGGCAGCTGGCCGGTACGGATAAAACTTGTTATTACCTGAATAAACCTGAAGCACATCAGATAGGAACCAAGCGGAATCGCCGAGTAGAAGATCCAGACCGGCCACTCAAGATCCGGCGAGACAGGGCCTTCTGTAAGATGCGGAAGATCAAGGCCAAAGGTTGAGGCAACAGCGTAACGCATTCCAACCTCCCAGACAAACATCAATCCAAGAGTACCGACAATTGCGGTGAAAATCGCTCCGCCGCTCAGTCCGATAACAACGAACTTTGCCCTTAATCTGCTGTTCAGACTGTTGATAAAGACATCGACTCCTACATGAATTCCTGTTCTTACTCCATAGGCAGCTCCAAACTTTGCCATCCATATGAACATGTAGATGCAAAGCTCCTGGGTCCAGCTCATATTGAGGCTTAAAAGCCAGTCCTGAACTCCCGGGATCGCAAGCCCGCTTGCATAACGATGTGCCACCGATAGAAAAATAATCACTGTTGCGGCACCAATCAGGGTGGCAACCAGCCACTCTTCTAAATGGTCGAGAAGTTTCAACATTTTTTGTTCTCCTTGAAAATATTTATAACCATAATTGTTAATTATAAAAAAATGCCGTTGCACAATAGTACAGCGACACTCTAAGAAGGCACTCTCTTCAGAATTCAGGAATATCTCAGCAGTGAGAGTGTCGAATAGTCTCTTGGAAGCAACTATATGCCAAAACCTGTGATGGCACTGTTTTGTTGTACAGGAGTTATAATCCTGCTGACATTAGTAGCTGAACTGCTCATGTCCTTGTACAAAAAAACAGGGATCAAATTGTATATTGGGGAATATGAATCAGAAAGTTATTTATGGACGGACTACTATCACCATCTATAAAAGAAAACAATTCATGAATTTCTGATTTTTGGATAGGAATTTTTCTTACAAGTGTCAACTGGCAGATCAAAGATGTCAGAAAAGATCAATGATCTGCCAGTTGACATTTTTTTGAGGTAATACCCAGAAAATGGGGATATAACTACAGGGTATTAATTAAACAGCAGGTTCGGCAGCCACAAGGAGATGGCCGGGATATAGGTGATGAACATAAGATATATGAGCATCACTATGATCCATGGAGCACAAGCCTTTGTGGTTTCTGTAAGTCCAAGGTGTGATATGCCTGAAGCTACATAAAGGTTAAGGCCAACCGGAGGGGTAATCATGCCAATCTCCATATTGACAGTCATCAAAACCCCAAGGTGTATGGGGTCAATTTTAAGCTGCATGGCCATCGGGTAAAGAAGCGGTGCCGTAATAAGCAGGATTGACGATGGCTCCATGAAGTTGCCCGCGGCCAGCAAAAGCAGATTGACCATGATAAGAAAGCCGACTGATCCAAGACCCATGTGTGTGATCCAGTCAGTCAACTGCTGTGGAATCTGCTCTGATGTGAGCAAAAAGGAGAACAGCACAGCGTTTGTGATAATGTAGAGAATCATGGCTGACATGTTTGCGGCTGCAAGAAGAGTTCGGGGAACCTCTTTCATGGTCATGTCCTTATAGATAAAAACCGCCACCACAAAGGCATAAACAGCACTCATTGCCGCTGCCTCGGTTGGTGTGAACATGCCGGAGTAAATTCCTCCGATAACCACAACAATCAGCATAAGCCCCCAGATACTCTCCCTGAAGGTTCTTGCTACTGTTTTGAAACTTGCCCTGGGAAGACGGGGGTAGTTCCTCTTTTTTGCCACGATCCAGGTAACTCCCATGAGTAATGAACCAAGAAGAATTCCCGGGATAATGCCGGCAACAAAGAGCTGGCCGATTGAGGCATTGGTGGATACAGCATAGATAACCATTACAATTGACGGGGGAATAAGGATTCCAAGACCTCCTGAAGTTCCGATAACACCGACACCGAACTGCATGGGATAACCCTGCCTGACCATGGCCGGAAGAAGTATTGATCCAATCGCCACAACAGTCGCAGGACTTGAGCCTGATACAGCCGCGAAAAGAGCGCACGCAAGAACTCCGCCCAGAGCGAGACCGCCGTGAAGATGACCTACCATGGCAGTTGCAAAGTTGATCATCCTCTTTGCAACTCCACCATGCGTAAGAAAATTTCCAGCTAAAATAAAGAAGGGGATGGCCATGATCTCGAATTTTTCGATTCCGGTAAAGAGCTTCATTGCCACCGATTCAACCGGAACATTGGTCATTGTAAAGAGATATGTAAGAACAGTAAGGCCCAAAGAGATGGATATGGGCATACCTGTGAGCATAAGTACAGCCAGCAGTGCAAAAATAATCAGTCCGCTCATGATTTGCCTCCATTTTTATTTTTTCCGGAAGGTTCAAGCTGGCTGTAATCGCCTATATCCTTCTCGTCCATTCCTGCTACATGTCCGGCATCGTGGCGGGGCAGCTGGCCGGTACGGATAAAACTTGTTATTACCTGAATAAACCTGAAGCACATCAGATAGGAACCAAGCGGAATCGCCGAGTAGAAGATCCAGACCGGCCACTCAAGATCCGGCGAGACAGGGCCTTCTGTAAGATGCGGAAGATCAAGGCCAAAGGTTGAGGCAACAGCGTAACGCATTCCAACCTCCCAGACAAACATCAATCCAAGCGTACCTACAATTGAGGTAAAAAGTGCTCCGCCGCTCAGGCCGATAACAACGAACTTTGCCCGTAACTTGCTGTTAAGACTGTTGATAAAGACATCGACTCCTACATGAATTCCTGTTCTTACTCCATAGGCAGCTCCAAACTTTGCCATCCATATGAACATGTAGATGCAAAGCTCCTGGGTCCAGCTCATATTGAGGCTTAAAAGCCAGTCCTGAACTCCCGGGATCGCAAGTCCGCTTGCATAACGATGGACAACCGAGACAAAAATGATTACAGTTGCCGCACCAATAAGGGTGGCGACCAGCCACTCTTCCAAATGATCGAGAAGTTTCAACATTGTATGCTGTTCTCCTTAAAAACATTGATAACCTTTTAACCAGATTTTATGTGAAAGTCCCTTGAAATGGCTGTGATCATATGACTTTCATTATTTTTTGTGGCCGAGAGCCAAACCCCGCTCCGGCCGTGTCGGTTGTCAGGAGCCTGAATCCAGCGTACAGGCTCCTGAACCAGACAGGAGAGCATCAAAAAGGCTATCTGGTTTTTTCCAAAAAGTAACAGAAATATCATAGATATACTTCACGCTGCTACCTCATGCAAACTGACTTATTTTTTAAAACCTGTAGCCTGATAAACTTCCTCTATAAGATCCTTGCCAATACGGCTTGCCATCTGATCGTGAACCTTTATCAGGGCATCTTTCCATACCTGTCTCTCTTCAGGGGTCAGTTTGATAATTTCAGATTTTCCTGAGGCTTCAACTGATGCAAGATCCTCCACGTTTTTCTTCATGGCGATATCATTCGCAAATGTGGTGGCATCAGCCATTGCACTTTCAAGCTGTGTGCGGATATCAGCAGGCAGCCCTTCCCAGAATTTTTTATTCACAAGAACAGCATAACCAAGATAACCGTGATCTGAAACAGTTACATATTTTTGAACCTCAAACATTTTCTGGGTATAGAGGTTGGAAGGGGGATTTTCGGTTCCATCAACAACACCGGTCTGAAGAGCTTGATAAACCTCAGAGAATGCCATTACCTGAGGAATGGAGCCAAGTGCACGCATCTGGGCATCAAGAATTTTTGATGACTGGATACGCATCTTTAAACCCTTGCAGTCAGCTGGAACTTTAAGGGGCTTGTTGGCACTCATGACCTTGAAACCATTGTCCCAGTACGCAAGCCCGAGAATCCCTTTGACAGCAAGTTTGTCAAGCAGTTTTTTGCCAACAGGGCCAAGAGTAATCTTGTGCAGATCTTCATATCCGCTGAAGATAAAGGGAAGGTCAAAAAGTTCGAATTCTTTTACTCCAAGCGGAGCGAATTTGGCAAGAGACGGAGCAAGCATCTGAACAGCACCCATCTGGAGTGCCTCCATCTCCTCTTTGTCCTTGTAAAGCTGGCTGTTGGGATAGACTTCAACTTTCACAGCACCATTTGTGCGCTCTTCTGCAAGTTTCTTGAAATACTCGGCAGCCTCTCCCTTGGGTGTATCAACAGCCACCACATGGCTGAACTTGATAACAATAGGGTCAGCAGCCATTGCACTAGAGGTAAAGGCAAATACCGCAACAATCGCCATAAGGAACATGATTCTCATACTTTTTCTCATTTTGTCTTCTCCTTTTTTAAAGTTTACTACGGTTAAAACAACACTTATTTAACTATACCCATTCGACATG
>JADFYT010000170.1 GCA_015232935.1 Desulfamplus sp. | reverse complement strand
GGAGATGTGATACTTGAACAGTTGCAACACATAGTCAAGGAGTACAGAGAGGAAAATCCAAGCTCCATAGAGGTATCTCTTGAAAATCTGTACCATAAAGAGGCTGCCTTGATTGCAAATCAGGTTCAGACGGTCGAACCTCATACAAAAAACCCGTTTATCCTGACTTTCGGAGACTGGTGCACACAACTGTCAACCGGCATCCCGATTGCTTTTGCAGTGACGGCTGTTCTCTATCTGTTTGTAGGGACATTTGCCGCGACTTTTCTTGTAGATTCAATAAATACACTTCTGTTTGAAGAGACCCTTATCCCCTGGATAACAAAATATGTTCAGTTTATCCCGAGCCAGTTTTTCAGAGACATGATAATTGATCCTGATTTCGGAGTTCTGCCCACAGGCGTGTTTTTGGCACTCGGACTTGTTCTGCCTGTAATCTTCTGTTTTTATATTGCATTTGGAGTTCTTGAAGATTCAGGTTACCTGCCAAGGCTCTCCATTTTGCTGGATCGTGTTTTCCGGAAAATAGGCCTGAACGGCAAAGGAGTTATCCCTATAGTTATGGGTTTTTCATGCATTACCATGGCACTTCTTACCACACGGATGCTCAACAGTGAAAAAGAGAAAAATATAGCCTCTTTTCTGATATTTCTCTGCATGCCCTGTGCCCCTCTTATTGCAGTGATGCTTGTTATCCTTGACAAGATGCCTTTTTCCGCAACCGCTACCGTCTTTGGAATAATATCGTTGCAGATCTTTATCGCGGGCTATCTTGCGAACAGGATTATACCGGGTCCACGCTCCTCTTTTATTATGGAAATTCCTGTGATGAGAATGCCCAAAGCATGGTCAGTTCTAAAAATGGCCACAAAAAAATCACACCATTTCATGAAAGAGGCCGTGCCTGTTTTTATCTACGCGTCTATTGTCATATTCCTTTTTCAGAGAGCAGGGGGCCTCGCAATGCTTGAAACATATGTAGGCCCTTTTATTCACAAGGTGCTGGGGCTGCCTGAACAGAGTATTCAGGTATTTATCAAGACAATGATACGAAGAGAGAGCGGTGCCGCGGAGCTGGAGCATTTAAGAGATGCCTATACAAACCTTCAGCTTGTTGTAAACCTCCTGGTCATGACATTTATAGCCCCATGCATTAATGCAATTATTGTTCTGTTCAAAGAGCGCGGGGTGAGGACAGGATCTATTATTATGGGCACTGTGATTATATACGCATTTTTTATTGGCAGCGTGGTAAATTATGCGTGCATGGCTTTGGGTATTACCTTTGCGGTGTAGAATACACGCTTGGCTTTGAGCATTATTTACCTTGATCATTGCCTTTGAACTGCGTAAATAATACCTTTCAATAGAGTCAAAAATTTGACAAGACAGAAACAGAATTGAGGTTGATTATGATAAAAGAGAGACACGATGAGATATTAGAAGCAATGTGGACTGCCGAAGAGAACAAAAAGTTTTCAATTGACGAGATAAAAAAGCGGTGTGCAGTGGAATTTACAGATCAGGATCTGACCGAGCTGGAATCTTTGGATCTTATTGTAAGAAATAAAAATAAAATCCTGTTTTCAAATAAAGGCAAAGAGCTGGCTGAAAACATCATGCGCAGGCACAGGCTGGCTGAAGTTCTTATGACAAGTATTTTAAAATTGAAAAACAGTGAAATGGAGAGGGTGGCATGCCAGGTGGAGCACTATCTGGTACCAGAAGTTGAAGAGTCTATATGTACTCTGCTTGGCCATCCTGAAATATGCCCTGACGGCAAGCCTATTCCCAAGGGCAAGTGCTGCCATTGTGGTCTAAAACAGGTTACCAATACTGTTGTCAGCCTGACAGAGCTCAAGCCGGGAGAACAGGGGAAAATCACATACATTAAACCTGGCAACCACTCCAATCTGCATCAGTTGATATCTTTTGGTCTCAACCCTGGAGTGGTTGTCACGCTGCATCGCAAAAAACCCGCGTTCTGCATAAAGTATGAAAACACAGAACTTGCAATAGATGAAAAAATTGCGGAAAACATCTTTGTCTGGAAAATACCTGACGCCAATCCCTGAGCTTAAATCTACTCAAGTTTTCGACCGGCAGGATCAATGGCTGTTATCTTGATCTCTACACGCCTGTTTTTCTCCCTGTTCTCCTCGTTAGTGTTTGGAACAAGCGGCTGGGTGTCTCCAAGGCCGACAATACTTATCTGGCTTGTATCCATTCCATAATGGACTAAAAGTCGTGATACTTCAGCAGCACGTGCAATTGAGAGCTGAATGTTGTTGCCATACTGATGTAGCATCGGAAAACGGAATTTTTTATCATCAGTGTGCCCTTCTATACGGATAAAAACATGCGGATTACCATTGTATTGCTCAGCCAATGCTTTTATTCTGAGCACTCCCGCCTGATTGACCTTTATTCCTGATTCAAAATAGATACTCTCTTTAATCTGATAGGTTGACAGACTTTTGCTGGTTAACGGAATTTTATTGTCTGGCAGAGATCTATTAGTCTGGTTTTCGATCATAGAGACCTGTTTGCTCTCAATTCTCATGAGGTTGTCTCCAATTTTATCCTGAAAAACTTCAACCTGGCGTGTCAAACCATCCAGTTTAGCTGTCAACTGCTGTTGTTCTTTGGTCACGGACTCTATGTATCTTGATTTGTTTTCCAGTTGAGAAGTCAAGGTTGTTACCTTCATATCAAGATCACTTTGAACCATTGGAAAATAGTATCGGTTCAGCAGCATAAAGCTCAAAATCAGGATGATTACCAAGGGTAGTATTACCAATACAAATCTTGACAGCCAGCCAGGACTTTTATCTAAATAGCTATCTCTTTTAGCCTGAAGCGTGTTGTTTAATTTATTTGCAATAAATAACTCCTTCTGCTTTTGTGCCTCGGCAAGCTTTGATGTCAGTTCCTCAACATGCTTTTGCTCTTCATTGAGTTGTAATGTAATTTCCTCAATATGCTTTTGCTTGCCATTGAGTTTTGACCTAAGCTCTCCAAGAGTTTTTTGCTCACCACCAAGTTTTGATCTAAGCTCTTCGGTCGCTTTTTGCTCCTCATTGAGTTTTAAGGTAATTTCCTCAATATGCTTTTGCTTGCCATTGAGTTTTACAATGTGACTCTCAATCTGTTTTTGAGCATCTTTGTATTTTTGGAGTGAATCGGATAATTTTTCTTCCAGCGTATTGATTTTAGAGTCAAGAGCCTCCGAGTTTATTAATGCCCTGCCCTTTAAAGTCTCAATCTCTGCTATAATGCTGGACTTTTCAGACTCAACAGCCAGTATCCTCGACTGGATATCGCTATTTTTGGATTCAAGATCGCGGTTCTCTTTTTCAACTCTTTGTGCAAATTCTTCTAACTCTTTTTTGTCTCTCTCTAAAACATCAACAAGACTCATGGCATCTGACAATTTATGTTCAAGATCATGAATCTTTTGAGCATACTGTGCATCATTTTGATAGAGTTTTCCTTCAAGTGCCTCAATCTTTTTAGCCTGCGAAGAGTCATGTTGAAAGGCTTTTTCCTGAATGGTTCGTATCTCTTTTTCTCTGTCCTTAAGTTCATTTTTCAGAGCACTGTTAAGATTCTCCGCATTCTCAAGAGCCTTCCGTGATTGAACATGCACAATTTCAGCAGTGGCCTTCTCCTTTCTTAAAACTTCTGCCTCACTTGCAGCTGAATCTGATTTTTTGTGCAGCTCGTTAATTTTTTCATTCAGTCCGGAGATCTCTTTTAAAAACCGCTTCTCTGTGAATTCAAGCTCTTTTTTGTCAATTTTGATTTCCGCGGATAAAATTCTGTTCTGGCTCTCAATTTCAGCATTTGTACTCTTTAGTATTTCAATACTCTTTTTAAGGCTCTTGTTTTCACTATTTTGAAGCTCTGTCTCTTTGACATATTCATCCAGCCTGCTGTTAAGTTGATGAATGACTGATTCCTTATACAACAGATCTTTGGCCGCATTTTTTTCAAATTCGGCCAAAGCATTTTCCACAACTGCCTTTTCAGCTTCAATCTTTTTAAAAGATGCCTCCATCTCCTCTTTTATCTGAAAAAGCTCTCGGGCATGATCTTCGGCAGCTATTTTTTCCTGCGTTATATCAAAAACTTTTTTTTCAATGATATCAAGCTGCTGATCTGATGAATATTTTTTAAGATGACTCTCTTTTAACTGTTTCTGCCATTGATCTAAAAACTGCCGCTGCTTGATACTTGATTCTTCAATGGTAGTATGAGCAAAAGTATCTATGTTACTCAAAAATTCGCCAAGAATTTTCTCTGTGTCATCTTCTGACGCTTTTACCAGTTCGACTTTGGTATGCTGTTTTAATATTGACATATCATCCTTTGAAATATCAAAGCTAAGTAATTTTGCATTCATGATTTTTTCTTTCTCTTTTCCAGGTTGGTTTTCTCTTTGAAAAATCTCTCTGCAAGTGCTATCGATTCTTCCAGCATTTTATTGAGCATTTCGTTCTCATTACGAAGATTCGCCTCAGTCTTCTCGGCACTCTTTTTTATGTCAACCATGAGTTGTTCAACTTCATTTTTTCCTGATTTCAACTCCAGGTTCTCTCTTTGAAGAAAATCTCTCTCTTCAATAATGTCTTTAGTGCTGCTTTGAGTTTTAATAAAAGCTTTTTCCATATTTTCAGCCGATTTGCGTATATCATTAAGCTCGGCTTCCAGACGCTCTGTCTTCATTTTATACTCAGCTATTTTAGCATCAAATACGTCTTTTGATGAGCCTTGAATATCAGAGATTTTGGCATTATAGCTATCTTTAAGTTCGGAAATTTTGTCATTATGCAATTGTTTGATTTCAAAAAGTCTTTTTTCGTATTTGTCCCTGGTTTCAGACAGATCCATTTCATGCTGATTTTTGGTTTCAGTCAGCCTTGATTCGAGCATCTGGCTAGTCCCGGATAATTTTACTTCACACTGTTTTTTGACTTTAGATATGTTTTCCTCATACTCGTTTTTAATTTCAGATATTCTTCTATCATAAGTCTCTTTTGAATCGGCAAGCCTTGTTTCGAGAGAGGATTTTGCAAGCAGCAACTTTTGATAATTTTCTTCAATTTCCCTGTTGTTGTTCTTTAATTTTTCTACATCTGACTCTATTTTATTCAATGAAATATCTTTTTGTCTATTCAGATTCACAAGTCTTGAGATTTCTGACTCTAATTCAGATATTTTATTCAGGCTTATCTCGGGAATCTTGTCCTTTCCCATTGAGACAGAAGAGAGTTTATCAATATATTTAATGAATTGACTTTCCTGGCTATCAATCTTTTTATTTTTATCTTCAATCTCCTTAGATCGTCTCTCTATCTCTCTATCCTTGATTTCTATCTCCTTGGCTTTGCTTTCTATCTCTCTGCGGCTGCTTTCCAGTTCTCCGCTTTTGTTTTCCAGCTCTCTGGTCTTGTTTTCCAGCTCCTTGGTCTTGCCTGATATCTGTG
>JADFYT010000016.1 GCA_015232935.1 Desulfamplus sp. | reverse complement strand
AGAAAGTATCACAAAAGGGGCTGCAAGAAAGCTGATTGAATATTCTTGGCCGGGCAATGTAAGAGAGCTTGCAAATGCCATTGAGCGGGTTATGATTCTCAAAGCCGGCACACTGCCAATTACAACAGATGATTTAAAATTTATCTCCATAGGTTCCTCAGAGAAACATGAGGTTCAAGAGAATCTCTTTCAAATTCCCCCTACCGGGATTGATTATGATGAAATCCAGAAAAACATTGTACAACAGGCTCTGGATATGACAGCTTCAAACCAGAGCAGCGCAGCCAGGCTTCTGGGGCTCTCCAGGGCAAGATTCAGGACTTTGCTCAAACTTCTTGAAGAGGTATGATATTATGTTGCTGTTCCTGTTCATGGATTTCAGTCAGGCAATAGTTGCAGCAAAGCGGCTTTTGTTATATGTGATAGTCTCTTTTATCATGATACCATTCCATGTCTCTTCCAGTGCCTCCTCTTCTGATATTGATGAGACCATGCTTATGTTTGTGGGAGAAGAGCTTGAAATAGTGACAGTTGCATCCAGAACACCGGAGTCCCCTTCTACAGCTCCTGCAGTGGTAAGGGTTGTTGACCACAATGATATTGTTAACTATGCCTACACAACTCTTGCAGAATTACTTTCCGCACAGCCCGGATTTTATATCGCGGATCAGGGAATGGGTTCTCTTCCTTACGTCAGGGGAATTTCCAATGGAATTCTTATATTATATGACGGGGTGCCGGTTCCAACCGGAGGTCCCAGAAGCTATTATCCATTGGATCATGAGCTTTCTCTTAACAGCGTCAAACGTATTGAAATTATCAGAGGTCCGGGCTCTGTTCTCTGGGGGGCTGATGCCTTTGCAGGAATTGTCAATATCGTCCCGTTTACGGGAAAAGATGTTGCCCTCAAAAGCATTAAAAAAGGAGATTTCAATGAAAAAGAGATTTCAACACAAAATAGCATATCAAATAAAAAAGATATCACAATAAATGGCACAAAATCCGGATCTTCAGCACAAAAAGAGTATAAAACCGGATGCAAGGCAGAATTTTCAGCGGGTTCCGGCAATACTCTCAAGGTTTTTGCAGACACAGGCTTAAAGGGCAGAAACTGGGATGCCTATCTTTCGGTTTATGGTGCACAAAACCGGTATGACAATGGTTCTCTTCTGGATGTTATATTTTCCGAAAAAGATCAAAACTGGATAGTAGGCAATGACATGATTGACAACTCTGATTATCGTGAAATGACAGCCAATTTCAATTTAAATGACTCGTTCTCTGTTTCCGGAAGAATTTCCGATTTTAATAAATCCTACACTCAGACCCTGGATAGTGCCACTGAATTTGCATGGCCAAGTGAAAAAAAGGTTCCGGCCAGTTTTATCAAGGCAAACTACTCAAAAGTATGGGGAAGTTCTCACTGGAACATGACAACATACTATCAGGATGTCTCCTATGAACAGATGGATGCTGGATACTCAATACAGGAAGATTTGAATATCTTTTACGGAGAGTTGCTGTGGGACAGACGTCTGCTTACAAGGGGTCTATTGACGGCCGGTATCTCATACAGAGAAAACCATGTAGGAGGAGCACTCGTAGATGGAGGCTTCATACCTGAACTTCTGGTTGCGGAATACAAATTCTTTAAACAGCCTGTCCAGCAGATGAACTACAGAAACAGCCTTAAATCTTTTTTTTCCCAGTATCGCCACCCCTTTACCTGGGGAGAGTTCTGGGCAGGCTTCAGGCTTGATGATAACTCCATGTATGAAGAGCATGCCCCAAGTTACACTCTGGGTATCAACATTCCATTAAGTGATGGATGGAGAGTCAAAACAGCTTTTGGAACAGGCTACAGAACGCCCTATTCCCAGCAGTGGACAGGAAAAGAGCTTCTGACAAGGGATGAGGTGGCAACACTAAACCTCCAGGCCGAATGGAATTCTGGTCAGGGAGATCAATTGTCGGTTACCACATATCTGAGCCGCCTTTCAAATAATGTACAGACTGACCCTTTTGCCGGTGCTTCTGATCCCTCTGACCAGGACTTTTCAGGTCTTGAGCTCTCCTTCAGAAAAAAAATCATTGATACGCTTGAGGGATACTGCTCTATTTCAAAAATCTTTTACTCCGAAGATGAATACCATTTCAGTGCACTCAAATCATCTTTCATCAGGCCGGACGGAACAAGCGTAGATACCTATGACACCTGGTCAGAAATTTATGATCCTGGTGCAGATTTCATGGCAGCTTCCGGCCTTACATGGCATATACTTCCAAAAGTGGATTTTTCTTTAACAGCTTCCTGGACAACACCGATTCCCTACTCATACAGAGAAAGTACCATAACTGGCGAATATGATAATCCTCTGCTGTTTAACAGTCAGATAAGGGTAAAAGACACGCCTTATGACAATGTTATTTTTTCCATAGGTTGCAAAAATATTCTTGATGGAGAGTTTACCTATCCAGGTTTTTACGGACCTGTTAACGGTAATCCCTTGACAGGATATGCCTCGGTCAGATTCTCTTTCTGATTTTATTTTGAGACATGGCGTGATTCTTGCTTTTATTTATGAAGCAGATTGAGTGAGGCAGATTGAGGCTCAGGTGTTTCAATCCAGCAATAGTTGCACCAGTTTTGCTTATGTTCTTGTTTTCCTTCTTGTTCCTGAATTTTCAATCCAGCAGTATTTGTGACAAGAAAAACCCGCAACAATACAGATTAAGTTTATTCTTTTAAGTATTTAAGTCATGTTATGCACCACCCTTGATAAATAAGGGTTTTACATGGTTATCAAAATCCCGAAAACATTGATTTTCCGTATGCATTGCGTAACATCACTATTTAAGTATTATTATGGAGTGTTGATGATGAAAATAAAAATTGCCAGATATATATTAACTATTCAGGTTATTATTTCCTGCTTTGCTTTTGAGTCTGCCGCATTTAATGACTCTGAAGCAAGTGCCTATTTGTGGAAACTCATCAACGAAGCAAGATCAAGGCCATTAAAAACCATTGAAGCGTATGGCATTGATCATGAGATTGCCCGCCGTGCACTTGGAGAAGATATGTGGATTCTTGAACTTGAAAATGGGCTGCCACCCCTGGCATGGCACGGCACGCTTTCAGAGTCAGCGTCAGCTCACAACAACGACATGATCAATCGCAGGTATTACAGTTACACTTCACCAGAAGAAGTCTCGTTTAATGAGCGTATAACAAACAGTGGCTACGATGCTCTGTTAACAGGAGA
This sequence comes from Desulfamplus sp., assembly GCA_015232935.1. GTDB lineage: Bacteria > Desulfobacterota > Desulfobacteria > Desulfobacterales > Desulfobacteraceae > Desulfamplus. Next base: position 14,491 of record JADFYT010000016.1, on the reverse strand, counting down.
GATCCTTGGTATATTGTCTTTTTATATCTATGTTGATCCTGTCAAGGCTGTAGAAGGGATCTTTGAAAATATGCTCAGAGATGAACTGAATCCGGAACTGGGTTATGCAAAAAACATCTTCAATAAAGATTTTACTGAAATTGGTATCTCATTTATATCAACAGCCTTCTCAATAAGTAAGGATTCTATTTTGAATGCCTATCTTGTGACCGCAGATTTTGCAAAGCCTGTTGAAGTGAGAAATTATGTTTTTGGAAATATATACAATATTGGAGAGAACAAACCGGAAATTCTTGTGTGGAGCAAAAACGACGCGACAAAAAAAGAGTATGTTAAAAATTTGTTGAGCTATAGTGGATGGTCTCCTGAAAAGGCTAATGACAATTTTATTTTAAGGGTAAATAATTTGACCCAGGGCTGGAGCTTTGAAGTGCCTCATGGTTCCCTTGCGTCTTATCAGATTCAGATCCCTGCCAACACATTTTATTCCATTGAAGTTTTTGATATCAACCAGGAGTCTCTTCTGAAACGCATCATAAATATAGGGCTAAATGTTAACAAAATGGTTGATTTTACAATAAACTGAGCCATGTTGTATGCTTATACAATGGCAATGGGAATTAATATTATGCCAATTTACTGCACACTAAAAATGAATTCATTTTTTAATAATTCGGGATGGCCACAAACATGGCACGCCCGTTTGGGACAAATTAAATGAAGTGAATGGTCTCAGGAAAAAAATACCTGTTTTATACCTTACGCCCGTAATGCTTATCTCTGTTCTTTCCTTTGTCCATCAAGTGAAATGTCTTGATCCTGCTTATCCCATCCTTTGTTCTAATAATCCACCGCAATCCTTTTCGTCTGATATAATAACGGATTTTGATGATATCAAAGAGCCAAATTCCTTTGATGTTATCACGTTTCATCAACTTTCATGGTCATCTGTTATAGAAACTGAAGATCTTCTCACGCTCTCTTCAGGAAAAGGTGTAATTGTTGCTATTATTGATTCTGGAATAGACACTGATAACCAGGTATTTAAATCGCTACTGTGGCTAAACAGATCAGAAATTGCTGATGACGGATTAGATAACGACGGGAACGGGTATGTAGATGATCTTAATGGCTGGAATTTTGGTGATGGAGACGCTCTTGTTGCAGACAAAAGTGGTCACGGTAGCAATGTCGCATGGATAGTTTTAAAATGTGCTCCTGATGCAACTCTTATGATTATGAAAGTAAATTCAGGAAGTTCAAATACTTTTTACACAGACGCTGTTGTTAAGGCACTATATTATGCAGTGAACTCGGGTGCTCATGTGATAAACTTAAGTCTGAGCCTTGCACAGGAAAACATTGCTGTTAAAGATGCTGTGCTATATGCTTTAAAAAAAGGCGTAATGGTTGTAAGTTCAGCCGGAAACAGCCATTTTGGCACAACCTTTCCTGGAACAATGCATGAGGTTATTACAGTGGGGGCGACCAGTCCTGACGGCATGAATCTATCCTGGAACTCTCCTTCAGGCAGTTCCATTGATATAACCGCTCCTGGTAAATATGTAGAGACAGTCGGGCTCGGGGGTGATACTGTCTTTAAAACAGGAACATCCTTTAGTGCTCCTATGGTATCAGGGGCTATTGCTGTACTGCTTTCAATGAACAGTGCCCTTAAACCTCAAACTATTGAAAAGCTTATCTTGCACAGTGCCAGAGATCTTGGAGATAGAGGAAGAGATGACTCGTTTGGATGGGGTGTTTTAAGTGGAAGCAAGATCAGAAAGGCAGCCATGCCCGCCATCAATGCTACTAAAACTACAATGTCAATTTCAAAAGAGACCACTTCAAATAAAGACTTGTCTGGAACTTCATCTTCTGTGTCAAATACGGATTCATTTGAAATATCATGTTATTTGCCACCTACCGATTCATATACTGATGTTTATATTGCACTTATGAAAAATATTGCTATTGATGAAGATAAACCAGACGGGGAATATATATGGTGGCTTGACAGCAATGGCATATGGAAAGGCAATAATCGCAATGGAATAACATCCATTGCATCATTGCGTCTTGATAACAATGGTTGGAATATTTTACTATTTAACGACTCAGGGGGAATATGGAAAAATTTTTCACCATCTGGTTTCGAGCCTGGAAGTTACAATATCGGGATCGCTGTCATGGGAGCGTCAGGGTTGCTTGCTCCTGTTTCCTGGTCACCAATTGGATTTTTCTGATTTTTTTAAACGCCGGGAGTTCTCGCCGGAATTCTTAAAAGGAGGCATATTCCGTGAAAAAACATATATATTTCCATTCTACTGTTCCAAATATTTTAAATATTTCAGTTTGCTCAACTATTTGGGCCTGTTTTTTTATAGTTATCATATCAGCCTTTCTCTTAGTCACCCCCCCTGCACTTGCTATTGAAACAGATCCTCCCGTAGCAGACGAAAAAAACGATCCCGCCACCAAATCAGATTTTTCCACTTCTCCATCCTCTCCTATGGCAACAAAACACATATTCAGCCCTGAACCGGACATTACCGGTGTTAGCAATATGAAAAATCAGGATGATAAAGGCAATACTGGCCAGCAGAGTATTGATGTCCTGCTTCAAAAGATAAAAAGGGAAATCGAGCTGACAGGAATCATTATCACGCCAGAATCAAAAAAAGCAATGATTCTGTACAAAGGCAGGGGAGGCAGCAAGCAGGCTGCTGAAGTATATAGCTCAGGTGCTTCCATTCATGATTATACTTTAAAGGATATTTTCCCCAATTATGTTGTCATTGCCCAGGATAACCTTGAGATCAAACTGGGTCTTTTCAAGGAAAGAAATGATCGTCCCCAACCGCCCAAAGAGCCGCCACCCCAAAACAGTACAAACAACAAAGAGTTCACTGAGCAACAACAACCAAAGAATAAAGATATCACCAATGCATCAGAAAACCAGATGGATGGAAACAGCAATGCGGAGATACCAGCCAATTTTAACGAATCTGCTGTGCCGCTTCCTGTAAACAGTCAGCAAAACACTTCGGAACCAGCTAAGGCTTCTCAGGATGGGAATCCCGAGGTTACAAATCCTTTTGTAGAAGCCATGCAGAATGCTGCCATGCGAAGAGAAGCTGCCGGTATTTCTGAAGATGCTGCAACAAATTTCAACTACACCGACGGCAACAACAATATGGATGCAAATCCCTTTTTACAGGCCATAAAAAGAGCAAGAGAAAGGCAACAAAGTCAGCAGTAAATGGCAATGCATCTAGACAATTGTTTTGAACAGTCTTGCAAAAAGTAAAAAAGTCCTTAAAGTTGTAATCAGTTTTTGTAATTGCGAAAGATCAAGGCAAGTGACCTTTTAAAATAGTATCACTGCTCTCTAATCACCCTATAATCATGAATTAATTTTAACTTTAAATAAAACCATATTCAAACCTTTCAATTTATTATTAAAAAGGAATAAAGAAGAACATGTTTACTAAAATTGAGCCCTTGACACACGATACGCATCAAGACTTAAGATTTACAACCATTCAAAATTTTGACTTTGCAAAAAAGATATCCAATGCCCCCATTTCATTTTCAGAATTTCTTCATGCATCAAGATACTACCCGATTGTTTTTCCAAAGGACACTAATGTTCCGGTTGTACTTCTATCCCTGAACCAGGATCAGAATAACTTTGTCAATGCTGATGGCTCATGGAAGGTACCCTATGTTCCTGCCCATTTCAGACAATATCCTTTTGTTCTTGTAAAGGCTGCCCCTTCGTCAGAGTCAGGCACTGACACAGAACCTGATCTTGCTGAAAACCAGGACAAATATGTAGTATGTATTGACAGAGATGCCCCCCATTTTCAATCAACCCAGGGAGACATAATGTTTACCGCCAATGGTCAGTTTACAGAGATGACAATAAAGGCTGTAGATTTTTTAAAACTTTTTCAACAGGAGATGGCGGTAACATCAACCATTGTAAAACTAATGGAAGAAAAGGGTCTTCTTGTGGACAGACAGTTTAATATAAATATGAACGGACAAAACATTTCGGTAGGTGGTTTTAGAACCGTTGATATGCAAAAGTTAAATGGACTTGAGGACTCGATACTTGCAGACTGGGTTCGCAAAGGCATTATCTCCCTTATCATATCCCATACAAACTCTCTTTCAGGTATGCAGACAAGCTGACAAAAATGTGGTTATTTTTCCATAAACACACAATCTGATTTTTCTAATTCTGGATGTCCAGATTCAGGAAATAGACGGCAAGTTCTCGAGAAGCCCGTTTACAAACTGCTGAATTCTGTTGACCAAAAGGAGGGTTATCTTTGAGTCAATCAAAAAGCCACGTATCACACTTGAAAAAATTTAATGCCCTTTCAAGGGTATGCTCTATCAACTTTTTTATTTCTTCTGATAGACTTACCGTTTTTTCTCTCATATTTGTTGCTGCATTTACCGGATATTTCCTTGTTGGCACGGTGCTCTTCAATGTCGCATTTTCAAGCTATGCATATGCCGGTGAAAAAGTTCTCTCACTCAATGACTGCTTGAAACTTGGCATGGCAAACAATCCCAAGCTGACATCAGCAAAGTTTATGATTGATGCTGCCCAGGAAGAACTTAACGCTGCAAAGGCTGACTTTCTTCCTTCTGTAAATGCAGGAGCAAATTATAATAACATCAACTCTATTGACGCTTCAGGTCCCACTGATATGGATTTCGTTGATGAGCAGAACACAAGCTACAATATCGGCATTTCACAGTTTTTGTACGCAGGCAACCGCCTTGTAAATTCCAGGGACAGAGCCATTGAGCGCAAAAAAATGTTTATAGAAGAGAAATCCTATACCCAGGCAGAGCTTGCTTACCAGATAAAATCTGTCTATTTCGAGCTTATGAAGGCCCAGCAGGATGTACAGATCGGCGTTGATACAGTCAAACGCCTTGAAGCTGACGCAACTGCTGTCAGGGCATTTTATGAAAAAGAGATGGCAGCATACGCTCAGGTTCTTCAGGCAGAGGTTGATCTTGCAGATGCTAAACAGCAGCTCAGCAGAGTTAAAAATACAGTTGACCGGAAACGCTCCGAGCTGTTTGTACTGATGAACCAGCCTTTTAATCCTGACATGATTTTTTCAGGTGGCCTTGACTATTATGGCAAAGGGTTCAAGATGACCGCAGAACAGTGCCTTGCAAAAGCTGTTGCCAGCCGCCCTGACTTGAAGAGCATGGAGCATCAGATCATTATGTATGAAAAAGATATTGAGCTTGCCAAAAGCAAATACCATCCTGTTGTCAAATTAAACGCGGGCTACTATGACCAGGATAAGGATTATGACAATTATCATGCGTCAAATCAGGAAAACACTTACTGGAGTGCTGGCGTAAATCTCTCCTGGAACCTGTTTGACGGAGGCAGGGCATGGTATGAGAAGAATCGCTCCAAAATAGATATAAAAAGAATAAAAGAGCAGGTCAAAGATATTAAAAGCCGTATTGAGGCGGGAATTATCACGGCACTGCTGTCGCTTTCCGAGGCTGAGGAGCGTATCACGGCTACTTCGGAAAGTATAAATGCCGCAAAAGAGTATCATGATATGGAGAGCAAAAGATTCCAGGCGGGAATTGCCACAATTTCATCTGTATTAGATGCACAGGTTCGCGTGACCCGGGCACACAGCAACTATAATCAGGCACTGCTGGATTACCAGCTTGCCAGGGCAGAGCTTGATTTTCTGACCGGCAGTGCTTTGGGAGAATAAAAAAAGATATTAACTTAGGTGTAATGCAAGGCGTATTATGACAAAATTTATTGTAAAATGGTTAAAGTATTTTGTGGTTGCGGGTATTTTCAGTATGTTCATAAATATACTGAGCCTGACATTTTCGGTTTACATGCTGGCCATCTATGACCGTGTGCTGAGTTCCTACAGCATGCCTACGTTGATGACAATAACAGTTGCGGCGGCTTTTGCCCTGTTTGTGGATTCAATCTTGATTTTTCTGAGATCAAGACTTCTGGTCATGGCTGGAGTGGACATTGACAACTCTCTTTCAGCACCGGTTTTCAAGGAGATGCTCAAAGATAGTTGCAGTATCCAGAAATCAGGATATTCCACAGGGTTAAGAGACGTAAATATCCTGCGAAACTACCTTGGGGGCAATGCCATGTTCGCCCTTTTTGACATGCCCTGGATGCCTATTTTCCTTCTCTTTATCTATATGGTACATCCTACCATGGGAATGGTCGCGGCAGGAGGCGTGGTTGTAGTCTTTGCCCTTGGTATAGCACAGGAGCTTCTTACCCGAAAACGGCTTGAAATGGCCAACAACATCAACAATGCCGCGGGCAACTTTACATCTTTGTGCCTGAGAAACAGCGAGTCTGTGGGTGCAATGGGCATGCTTGGGGGAGTTAATGCGAGGTGGAAATCCTTAAATGATCAGGTCATTACCCTTCAGACCAGAGCAAGCAATGCGGCCGGTGTCCTCCAGGCTATCTCTCAAAGTTTCAGAACAGGGATGCAGGTTATCATATATGGGGTAGGAGCCTATCTTACTTTGAAAAATGAGTGTACTCCCGGTGTAATGATTGCATCTTCGATTATCATGGGTCGTGCTCTTGCTCCTGTTGACCAGGCGATGTCCACATGGAAAATGACTCTTGAAGCCCGTTCATCCTATAAACGACTCAACGATCTTATGAAAAAAGCTGACACCCGCATTCCCATGAGTCTGCCTGATCCTGTCGGAAAATTAGATGTGGAGGCGGCTTCACTTATCTTCAATGGCAACTATCTTCTTCGCAATATAACCTTCTCCCTGGCCCATGGAGAGATCATGGGGCTTATCGGTCCAAGCGGTGCTGGTAAAACCACTTTGAGTCGAGTAATTCTTGGACTCTGGCCATCAATGGGAGGCAAGGTACGTGTTGACGGTTCGGATGTCTATAACTGGGATCAGGAACATCTTGGCAGATTTATTGGATATCTTCCACAGGATGTCGAGCTTTTCCCGGGTACCGTGAGCCAGAACATTGCCCGACTTGGCGAAGTTGATCCAGATGCCGTTATCCTGGCCGCAAAAAAAGCGGGAGTCCATGAACTGGTACAGCATTTTCCAAATGGATATGACACCATGATTGGCGGCGGCCCCGGAAGCATTGTTCTCTCAGGAGGTCAGAGACAGAGGGTGGCTCTTGCCAGGGCACTTTATGGCAATCCAAGACTTGTGGTACTGGATGAGCCAAACTCCAACCTGGATGAAGCCGGTGAAAGAGCTCTGATGCAGACCATTGCCATTCTCAAACAGGAGCGGGTCACAACCATTATTGTAACACACAAGCCTTCTATTCTTATATCTGTGGATAAGATCCTGATAATGCAGTATGGTCAGGTAGCCAGATTTGGTCCTCGTCACGAGATCCTTCAGATTCCAGGCCAACAGCAACCAGCCAATCCATCGCCACCAGCTACGCCGCCGCCAGCACCACCGGTCGTAGCGGGAGGCGGGGGAGGCAAGCCATTTCCCTTTGGGACACCCAGGGAAAATGGTAACGGCGGAGGAAATGGCGGTACACAATCGGCAGGCAATAATGAAGACAAGGATAAAACATCACTCCCCCAAACCAAAGATATAAACAAAGGATTGGTGAACTGATATGACATCAACCAACACTGCATTAACAAAAGAGAGTGCATCAAAAGAGATTGCCAGTAAAATAAAAAGCGGAACAGCATCAAAAAGCAGTGAATCATTAAAGAACGCTCTGGCATTAAAAAATGATATGACAGAAACCTACCAGCCAAGACCCGGCAGAATCATGGTTGCAGGGTTGTTTGTTATTCTTGTTTTTTTTGGCGGACTTGGAGGAGTGGCTGCGTATCTTCCTTTCAGTGGAGCTGTAATTGCCCCTGGAATTGTAAAGGTATCCCAGGAAAAAAAGATTGTTCAGCACCTTGAAGGCGGTATTGTGAGCAAGATTCTTGCAAGAGAAGGAGACAGGGTTAATCAAGGAGATGTGCTGGTCAAGCTCAAAAGCTCCCAGGTAACCTCATCCGTGGCACTGCTCAAGGGGCGGCTTGCGACAAAAATGATTGAAGCTGAGCGACTGGAGGCCCAGCGGGATTTTAAAAAGAGTTTTACCCCGCCTTTGGATCTGCCTGATGATGTCCCGAATCTGGACAAGCGAATTCTTACAGAGACAAAGCTGTTTGAGAAAATGAAGATGTCTCTTGAGAGCCGCACTGCAAGCCTTGAGGCTCGAGCTCGCCAGATTCAGGAAAAAATTCAGGGTACCCAGAATGAACTCAAGTCAAACCAGGATGTTATCAGATCCTTTGAAGAAGAGATTCGTGCAAAGGCTCCCCTGGCCGAAGGCCGCTACATGGATAAAGCCCAGCTTCTTACTCTTAAACGGCAGCTTGCAATTCAAAAAGGTGAACAAGGCAGACTTGAGCAGGTAATTGCGGAGTCAAAAGTCAGCATTGAGGATATCAGGTTTTCAATGCTGTCATTGGAAAATGATTACCGTCAGCAGGCAGCGACCGAACTGAGCCGTGTAAAAGATGAGATATTTCAGATAAGCATGCAGCTTTCGCCGCAAATAGACGCGGATGAACGATTGTCTATCCGTGCACCTGTGACAGGTGTGGTAATCAATCTTGCCATCCATTCGGAAAAGGGCGGAGTTATCAGGCCTGGCGAACCTCTGATGGAGATCGTACCTGAAAATGCGGATCTTATCATTGAGTGCGATCTGCGCCAGGACAAGATTACCCAGGTTTACCTTGATCAGGAAACCAATGTGCAGCTTGGAGCCTTTAACCGTATCACCACACCGCCCATTCCGGGGAGGGTCTCATACATATCGGCAGACAGTATCCAGCAGCACCTTCCAAACGGTCAGGTAATCGGGGGGTATCGCATCCACATCAAGATATCCAAAGAGGAGCTTGAGAAGCATAATGTCTGGCTCTCTCCCGGCATGCCGGCCACATGTTTTATGCAGACAGAGCAACGCACATTTCTGCAATATCTAATGGAGCCGATTCTGCTGAATCTGGATAAATCTGTACGTGAGACTCTGTAGCCTCTTGTTTGGCACAGCCTGAATTGGCATCACCTTAATGGAGCAGACATATAATGCCTGCTCCATTACCGTACATAACCACTGAGACTCACCGCCACAGACAAAATGAGGACTTACCATTTGACAGGCAGACGAACCTGTTTTCCAGCCTTGTTTTCAAACATAAGATAGTGGTTCTCTTTCCCAAAAAGATATAAATCCTTTGTAACCCTGACATCCTGAATACAGTAATCAATTATCTGTCTTACCTTCCCCTCTTTCCACCATTTAAGTGCAAGAAGCCCATCCGCACTTTTTTTTGTCCCAAGGGTATGTGTGGCAAGTTTATCCAGGGACAGACGATACCCCAGGGTCTTATGAACCTTTGCAAGCAAATCAAGTGTCGGCAGAGAATAAAAATCGAAATCTGACAATCCCGCCAGTACCCTGTAATCAAAATTTATGATATTAAAGCCTATCACAAGATCAAAATACTGGAGTCTCAACTCAAGTTCCGGAATATCATCTTGAAGATACTCAATATATTCATCCGTGGCAGAATCATATAAAACCACACAACTGACACCCATTTTATCAGCTCTGTTCCATCCGCCTACCTCCTGTGCCGACCTTCGGGTTTCAAGATCAAGAACCGCGAATCTCAGAGGTTTCTCACTTGTTGCCACAAACTTGTTTGTAACTGGCAGAAACTTGTCCTTAGCTGCATCAAACTCGCTTCTGGCTTGAGCAAACCTGCTTTTCCCTTCATTAAAATTGCTTATTACTGTGTCATTCCTGCTTTTAATGCCGGCAATAAAAGTTTTTGCAAATGGTGCAGCTATCTCTTTGACAGCAAGAGAGTCATCCTGTTTTGGTAAAAGATATTCTTCTTTCTTGTCAGGTGATGACGGCTCAATTTTCTTTTCCTTATTCTTCAGTGATGACAAACCGGTTTTCAATTGACGCATATTTTCAAGCATGCCAAGAGCAGCGGATTTATCGATTGGACGGTTGCCGGATCCGCACTTTGGAGAATGTACACATCCGGGGCATCCTGTTTCACACCTGCATGACGAGATAACATTCAAGGTTTTCTCCAGCATTATCGAGCACTCTACAAAAGCCTTTCGTGAAAGACCGATGCCGCCTGGAACGCCGTCATATATAAAAACTGACGCCTTGCCTGTCTGAGGGTGCCATGGGATGGAGATTCCTCCAAAATCATTTCTGTCCGCCATCACAAGAAGAGGAAGTATACCGATAATGGCATGTTCAACAGCATGCAGCCCTCCCATGAAATGGAGATTGTCTGACTCCATGTGTTCACGAACAGTTTCAGGAACTTCAATCCACAATCCCTGGGTCTCAAAAGTTATAGGTGGCAACTCTAAAGGAATTATTCCCATTGATTTTTGGTCATGAACCATTTTTCTCTCATATCCTGTCACCCGGGTTGTCACCATGAGCCTTCCAAACCCGACTTCTGTGTTCCATATACTTTGCTTGTCAATAATCTCAAGAATCTGCGTAGATTTATCAGATCTTGCACGGGTATAATAGCTCACATCTTCACGGACAACCTGTACGGACTGTCTCTCAAGATCAAGTTTATTGACAATAAATGTTTCACCAGAATGTAGATAGACCGCCCCTTCATGAGTTTCAAAAAACGAGCGATACCAGTCAATATCTCCAAGGGGTTGCCTGGTATTTTCAATAAATATGGGAATTGTGTTTCCGCTTCCCCTTAACCCGACCTCTCTGTGAGGATATTTTTTTGAAGCATACCAGTTGCGACCATCACTGCTTCTTAAAAGGATAGCGTTGCTTTCAAGAGCCTTCACAGCATCTCTTACCAATCTATTCTGCAAAAGCTCTTCATCCTCCATCAGAGCCAGATCTGATGCGGCACACCCCAGATGACGGGCCATGATTATATCGTTATACGGGTTGATAACCGCTTTTTCCGGCGGCATGGCAAAAAATTGTTCTGGATTATTCATAAAATAATAATCCAGAGCATCTTCATGGGCAATAAATATCATGGCACTATCCTTGCCATCACGCCCTACCCTGCCAGCTCTCTGCCAGGTGGACATGATGCTGCCCGGGTATCCCACAAGAATGCATATATCCAGATTTCCGATGTCAATTCCAAGCTCCAGGGCACTTGTAGAGACCACACAAAGAAGTTCTCCGGATGAAAGTTTTATCTCGATATCCCGTCGCTCATCAGGAAGAAAACCTGCTCTATAAGCACTTATCTTGGGTGCAAGCCTTCCTGCCCTTTCAGATGCCCACATGGCAATAAGCTCTGTGATCTTGCGGGACTGCGTATATACAATTGTACGAAGCTCCCTGTGAACAGAGGCATGCACAAGCTGTATGGCTGTCTGGGCAGCACCGGCCATTCCATTCATAAGGATAATCTCTTTTTTTCCTGCCGGAGCACTGCTGGAATCAACAATCTCAACCTCAAGCCCTGTCAGTTCAGATGCAAGCTCTTTGGGGTTATCAATGGTTGCCGAACAAAATACAAAAACCGGTTCTGCTCCATAAAAACGGCATATCCTTAGCAATCGCCTGAATACCCACGCCATATGAGAACCCGTTACTCCTCTGTAGGTATGAACCTCGTCCACAACAACAAATTTAAGGTTTGCAAAAAAAGTTTTCCACAAATGGTGGTGTGCCAGCATTGACAGATGTAGCATTTCAGGATTACTCAAAAGGACATTGGGTGGATTCAGGCGAATCTTTCCTCTGGCATGATTTGAGACATCTCCATCATAAACAGCGGCCGTAAAAAATTCTGCTTCTATTAAGCCTGGAACCGCACTGTTCTTGTTAACTGTGCCGGCAATACTCTTGTTAACTGTGGCGGCAATATCCAGAATACCCTTAATAGTAGAGAACTGATCCCGTGCCAGGGCTTTGAGAGGAAAAAGATAGAGTGCACGGGATTCAGGATTATCAAACAGCCTTTCCACAACCGGAAGGTTGTATATAAGGCTCTTTCCACTGGCTGTCGGGGTTGCAACTACTGTATGAATACCTTCCAGTATCATCTCCATCGCCTTTTTTTGATGGAGGTAAAGTCTTTTGATTCCGGTTTTTTCAAAAACCTCTCTTGTCTTGCCTGATATAGTATCAGGCCAGGATGCATACATTCCCTTCTTTGGAGAAACTGTCCTGTGACACACAATATCCGGTGCAAGTTTTTTGTATTTTTTCAGAGAGTCAATATATTCGGCAAGGCTCATGAGTTGTTTTGTTCCGGTTTACACTGGCATGGCCATTTTTTTTGACCACCCCGAATCATGAAAATCAAAATACATTTTCACATAAAGATGAGTAAGAAAATAGCTTTCATCAATCAATCCACGTCCACAATCTACTGCCCATAAGACGTGATTTTCTACAGACAAACAACAATAAAATATCAGTTACTCCAGATTTCTGAATATCCTTGCCCAGCCTATTTCAACCCCAAGGCTTTTCAAATGCAACGTCTGCTCCGGAACTATATCATGCAGTTCCCACAAATCACTTGGCGTCCTTCTAAACAGCTCTATGGTTTTTCGCTCAGGATCTATCAGAACAAATTCCTGAAGTGACGGCATTTTGCGATAAACAGCGAATTTTTCACCCCTATCATAGGCAGCAGTCGAAACAGAGAGAACCTCGACCACTACAACTGGAGAATTCATGGCATAATCTTCAAGATGATCTGCCGCATCACAGGTGACAAAAACATCTGGATAAAAATAGACCGAATCAGGAGCAACCCGAAGTTTCATGTCAGCCATATATACCCGGCAATGCCCACCTTCAAGAGCCTGGTCAAGAGATGAAAAAACATTGCCAGAGACAGTAACATGTCGCCTGGATGCCCCGGCCATGGCAAAAACCTCTCCATGGAAAAACTCGTGTTTTTCCGTCTGTTCCATCTCCCAATCTAAATAATCCTCAGCACTCATCTCAGATACATGTTGTGGCAGTCCCATATTTTTTATCTCCCTTTGCTTTTGTTGTTGATGCTTTTTAATAAATACTTTTTCCCAAAGCTGAAACAGCAAGATTTACGGCAAGCCTTGCTGTCTTGTTAGCCTGATCAAGAATCGGGTTGATCTCGACAAGATCCATTGAGGACAGCTTTCCAGAATCTGCAATGATCTCCATACAAAGATGTGCCTCCCTGTATGTCAATCCACCTGGTACAGGCGTTCCGACTCCTGGAGCCTCAACCGGGTCAATCGCGTCCATATCAAGACTTATATGGATCCTTTTCATATGCACAAATTTCATCAAAGCCTTGTTGGTGACGGCACTTATACCCTGTTCATCAATATCTCTCATGGTATATACAGTTACACCGCTTTTTTTCAGTCTGACCTTTTCCTTTGAATCAAGATCACGGATACCAATCAACACAACATTTTCAGGATCAATTTTCATCCCTTTTCTGCCAATATTCACAAGAGAATGCTCTCCATCTCCGGTCAGTGCCGCAAGAGGCATTCCATGAACATTACCGCTGGGAGAGGTTTCAGATGTATTGAAATCGCCATGAGCATCAATCCAGATAACGCCGATGGAAGAATGATGCGACACGCCACCTATTGTACCCATTGCAATGGAGTGGTCACCACCAAGAAACAAAGGGAAGGCATCCTCCTCAACAGCTTTTCTTCCCGCATCATAGACCCGTTCACAAACACTTGTAATAGCACTAAGGTAACCACCTTGATTAGACCCGTGTATTTTGACTGAACCGCTTTCCCTCCTGTTTTCCATATCATTTGCCTGTTGGCTCTTCTCTGTATCTGCACCAGGCTGTAAAATTGAAGTTTTCCGCTTTGAATATCCTTCGGATTCCCCCTGATCCCGAACAGGCACCAGGACATCACCTGTGTCTTCAACAATATAACCAAGTTTTCTCAATTCAGATACAAGACCTGTATAGCGTAACGCAGCTGGCCCCATGTCAACGCCTCTGTGAAGTTGGCCAAAATCCATCGGCACACCTATAATCTTGATTTTTCTATACATGATTCGCCTTTTTTATAAAAACATCCATTACTTTTATTGAACTATTTGGTTTAAGCATATATCATATAAAAATTAAAGGGTTCCATGCCAAAAGAGTTCCACTCAATTGGCATGGCCACTTTATGGCTACTCCCAAATCATTAAACCTTCATGGCCGTTGTGTAGCCACCCCTTAGCATGAAAACAAGAATGCATTTTTATGGTAACATAAAAATAGATTTTAATGACAACGAGTTAGATAGCACACATTAAATGAAAAACGAATATTCAGATAAGGATTTTATTTACTCCATGAGACCGGAAGAGAAAATACGAAACCAGGAAACTATAGATACCATCACTGAAATACTTAAT
>JADFYT010000169.1 GCA_015232935.1 Desulfamplus sp. | reverse complement strand
TCTCTGATGCGACAGGCCTGAAAACATCCAGCGAGGTTCTCAACAGGGTCAAACAGGATCTTCAACTTGCCGCCATTCCTGAAAAACTTAAGGTATTTTTATATTCACAGCTCAGGCCATAACAAAATAGGGACATGCTTGTTTTATTCTTGATTAAAATATCATTTTTCATTATTGAAAACCTTGAATTGACTTGCATTAGAAACAGACGGCAGCATATGTTATATCGATAAACAACACCATCCCCCAAACCCTTGAGGTTATCGGGGAGTTTACGCCATTCTAAAAAAATAAGGTGTATTTAAAATATGAAATCTCTTTTTAAGCCGATTTCCAACATGTTCAGCAAAAAGGATGATGAGTCTTCGGTACAAGAAGAGGACGCGTCAAAACAGCAGAATGCATTTGTCAAGATGGATGACAACGGACTTGCAAAACGGTACTGTGACACGTTTTCAGCCATTCAGGCGGTTCAGACAAAGCTTGATAAACTCCTGGAGACAAAGGATCATATCGCACAGGACAGATTTGACTCCCTGCACGAACAGTACACCGCTTTTCTTGATAAACACAGGCCAGGCTTGATAAAGCTGTCAGATGAGATTGACAGGCGGATTGACTCATATATCGAAGATAAAAAATATGCTGCCGAAAAGTTTACAGAAATAAAAAAAAGCATACAGCAGGAGGCAAAGCTGCTGGAAGACGGAGTTCTTTCTAAAGAGGAGTATATAGAAAAAATTCAATCCTTTAAACCAGAAGAGAATGAGTACAAACAAAAATACAAGGTATCTCAGGAGCAGATTGCTATTTTAAAGGATGCCAAAAACAACAAATATACACCACCTGAACCAGCTCCTGAAACTGAGGATAGTGATGACAATGGCCAGAACTCATCGGAAAATTCCGAACAGAACCCCGTGCAGCAAAAAAGTCATGAAGTATATACAGGCAAGGATGTAAACATAAAAATTGAGAGCGGCACAAACCTCTCTCTAAAAATTGATGGCATTGCCCTTCCTGTTACCGCAAATTTTGTAGGAACCCATAGATATGAGTATGTTCTTATTGATCATCCCGCACCATACACCACTGTAAAACCCAAACTCTTTCAAGGCAACAAAATCTTGATAGAATGCCTTTTTGATGGTCAGATATTTATTTTTTCCTCTTCCATAATTGAACTTCTTACCAAGCCCATCCGTGCCGTTGTTCTTGAGTATCCCAAAGAGTTGACTGTAAAAACACTTCGGTCATCTTCAAGGGTTACATGCAGAATCCCTTCAACCATTATTTTCAAGGGGTCGGGCAAGGAGTCCATCATAAACGATATCAATGCTAATGGATGTCGTCTTGAGGCAACTTACCAGCCAACTGAAAAGAACTATATTGCAAAGATAAATGATACCATAAAAGTACAGTGTACATTCCCTGGAGATGTTGAAATCTACACGATCTCGGGTGTTATCAAGAACATCAAGAAAAAACAGCTCACACTTTCATACGGCATAATGTTTACTGAAATTTCAGACTCCACCAAAAAAGCTATTACAAAGCATCTCTCAACACTTAAGTCATAGCTGTTCCAAACTATTCATCTTCATCAACCAGAC
The DNA here is from genome assembly GCA_015232935.1 of Desulfamplus sp. Taxonomy (GTDB): domain Bacteria; phylum Desulfobacterota; class Desulfobacteria; order Desulfobacterales; family Desulfobacteraceae; genus Desulfamplus. The sequence goes on along the minus strand of JADFYT010000169.1, from coordinate 3,892 downwards.
ACCTAACAGCACTCCGTTTGTCGGCCTTGTCAATGGTATCCAGCAAAGCAGGTTCAACGTAAATGCTCAATGAACCGCACCTTGTAGCCCTCAGCCACTTATGAGATAATGGTCATAACCTCTGCTTTTGAGGCTGGCCATTTGAAGGAATCCTTCTCCAGACGTTTGTGCCACAGGCAGAATCCCTTTCTGTCCCGGTACAGGATTTTGACCATTGACAGCAGGGCTAATGAATATTTGTGGCAACAAAAAAGGCAGCGTTTTTTACCACAATAACGCTGCCTTTATATTTTTTTGTATAGTTTTGTATGATGGGTCTGCTAAACAATCTTTTTCCGGCCAATCATTGAAAGTCCGAGAAGACCAAAACCAAGAAGCATTATTGTTGAAGGCTCTGGTACAGGGTTATCTGGTGGTGGATTTGTTCTGATGCCTGTTTCAGCGTCATGGGAAAAAGGAGCTTTAGTGATTTTGCCGTTACTGCTGTAGGTGTATAAATCAAAATGAAGCTGATATTTCGGATTCAAATTGGAGATATCAATGTCAAATGCTGCATATGCAAGCGATCCATTGACATTCGTAGTCGTAGTAAGACCTCCTGGAGTATCTTCAGAATTATAGGATGTAGCTCTGTCTTTAGACTCATTGCTGCCGGTGAGATTACTAAAAGTGAAGGATCGTTCTACGTAGTAAGTGGGAAATATGTCATGTTTAGGTAACTTGCTTGGAGTTCCATACTTTAAATCAGAATAATAATATGTTTTGCTTCCAACAGAAAAAGAGCCAAAGTCATTATTGTTATTTTCAACATTTGTAGGCAGGGCAATTGAAATGTAGAATGTTTTTGTATCAGTGTTCAAGTTGAGGGTAGAATCATTCACAAGTGCATATAGAGTAAATATATCAGAATTGGACACAATGGACTCTGTATCGTCGTTGTATGTGCTGTTACTTGCATCCAGTTGCAAATAAGGAACAGCAAAAGCAGTACTGCTCAAGAGTAAAAAATATAAAGAAGTATAAACAATGCTTTTAATGGTTTTCATAATTTCACCTCACATCTCATTTAAATAAAATGAATATTTGAAAAAATATCTGTATTTGAATATCTTCATCTTAATAAAGATTGTGCATTATCCATGCCAAAAAAACAATATTCATATTATTAAATTGATTTTTCCCTATCCTCTATTTATTAAGCAACTGCCTGGCCATATCTGCACCATTGAAGTCTGGATCAATATCTATGGCTTTTCCAAGATAGGCTCTTGCCTGCTCATACTCTCTGTTTTTATAATATGCCAGTCCTAAGTGATAGCAGGTAACCGGATTGTCAGGGTTCAGTTGCAGGCTCTCTTTAAATTCAGATATGGCACTTCCATAACTGCCTTTTTTGTAGTAAATCCACCCTATGGTATCCAGAATATTGGGGTCTTTGGGGTTTTTCATTTTGGCATGGCGTGCAAGGCTGAATGCCTCATCAATACCTTCCTTTTTTTCAGAAAGGATAAAAGCAAGATTGTTTGCGGCATTTACATGATCAGGATCAATTTCAAGAACTTTTCTATACTGTGCCTCTGCTTTTTGATACTCACCCTTAATATCGTAAAGATATCCAGTTGCAAGCAAGGCGGGTATGTGCGAAGGGTTTATTGCCAATACCTTCTCGTATAAGGGAAAGGCATTTTCAAATTGTCTCTGTTCAATCAGCAATCCTCCAAGAGAGATGTAAGCCGGCAGATAACCTGAATCGAGTTCCATTGATTTTTTGAAATAGTTATATGCTTTTTCTTTATCATTGTTTTCAAGCAATACTTCCCCTGCTAAATGGGTGAATATCGCTTCTTTTTCAGCATCTGCTGATGTTTTGTGTTTCTCTATAAATTCAAGAGCCTCTTTATATTGTTTTTCCTCAAGATAAATATTTACAATCAATTTAAGAATATCTGTTTGTTCAGAAGATAGTTCAAAAGCCTGCTTGAACGATTCAAGTGCAAGCTGATTTTTCCCCCAGGATTTATATACAATGCCAAGACGGATATGGCCTGGAACATAATCAGGGCTTTGCTTCAATATAATTTTGCAAAATTTTTCTGCACTTTCAAAGTCTCCCTCTATATGTTTCAACTCGCTCAACAGATTTAAAACAGTAATACCTGCTTTATTCAAACTTAAAATTTTTTCAATTTGCTCGCGTGCCTTGAACAGGTCTTTTTCGGCAAGATAAATCTCTGCAAGCCTTATTCGTGCATCAAGAAAATCCGGATCTAACATTGTCGCTGATGTGAGATAGTCTTTTACCATTTGAGCATCAAAAAGTTCAGGTGCATCCAGAAGACCTGCCGCAGCTCGGTAAACATCCTGACCAGGCACCGGTTTCCCTCCTTTTTCCTTGATACAGATAGCCTTGTAATAATAGGCAGTTGCACTATATGGATCAAGATCCAGGATTTTATCGAACTGGTCAAATGCCTCAGAGAATTTTTTTTGATAAATCAGGATTCTGCCTTTCAGATTCAGAGCATCAATATAGTTACTGTTCTTGTCAAGAACCTGGCTGACATGGGATTCTGCTTTTTCAATCTCTTTGAAGTGAAAATATAGCTGCCCGATAGCAGTTAAAACCCTAAGTGTTTCCTGTTTCAATTCAAGAGCTTTGTTGATTTCAACAATGGCTTTTTCCATATTGTTGATCCTGACGTAAAATTCAGCCAGGTTCATGAGGGGTTCAAGGGTCTGGGGTTCAGATGAAACTGCTTTGATATAATTTTCTTCAGCCAGATCAAATTTATTCGATGATTCATAAAAATTGGCCAGATCAGTGTATTTGGCAGCCTTGATGCCCGGGGTTGAGGTTGCATTTTTTAATATGGATTCTGCTTTTTCCCAATGTCTGTTCTTTATATATAATCTTGACAGTTCGTAATACGCAGCCCGTTCTGAAGAATCCAAAGCTATGGTTCTGAGATATGCTTTTTCTGCAAGCTCGGTTTTCCCTGCATTGTCGTAAAGGTTGGCAAGAAACATATTGGGCTTAAAGTCGTCAGGAGCTAACGATACGGCTTGCTCCATTGTCGCTATGGCAGCTTCCGGATTTTTCTCTTTTATCTGAATGGCTGCAAGAAGATGATATGCTTCAATATTTTTGGGGTCAATTCTCATCACTTTTGATACAATACTTCTGGCATCCAGCAGCTTGTCCTCCTTGATATAAATTTGCCCCATTTTCAGTTGGGCATCAAGGTTGTCAGGATTTAGCTCCGCCGCACGGCTGTAGTAATAGATGCCTCTTTTCTGGTCGTCAAGTTTTATATAGGTTTCACCTAAAAGATAGTTGGCCTGATCGTTTTCAGGATCAATCTGTATGGCATTTCTAAGTTCAATCGTCGCATTGCGAAGTCTGTTTTCTGCAATATGCTTTTTAGCACTTTCCAGATGCTCTGAAAATTTGCTTTGGTCATTGCTGGTGCATGATGAAAAAAATATTATAAGTGTAATAAATATAATGGTACGCATTGATTGTTTTTTATCCTGTATGGATTTTACCATCCTTCTTTTGTCGGTTGACACTTTCTTTAACCATATTCACATTTTCTTTTAGCCAAATTCCCATTTTCAGGAGATTGCCTCAAAAGTAGTTGACACTTTTTTGAGGCAATCTTACGATAAACTGTAAATTGGACTCAAAAAGGTGTCAAACTGGCAAATGAAGGATTCTGATTGTATGTCTTGCAAAAAAGGCTTCAAGGAACAAACTCCAGTTCCACCCTCCGATTCGTCTGTCTGCCCTGGGCTGTGGCATTATCACCTAAAGGTTCCTCTCCCCCTTTTCCCTCCACAATAAGCTGATTTGGTTCCGCACCGCTTCCAGATATGAAGCTCTTTACAATGT
>JADFYT010000168.1 GCA_015232935.1 Desulfamplus sp. | reverse complement strand
TGAAGATGCTCCGATTGTTCCTCTCTCTTCCACCACCGGAGAGGGGCTGGATCTATTTAGAACAACGCTTGACAGAATCTGCGACAATATACCGGAACGCCCGTTTTCCCCGATATTCAGGCTGCCGGTTGACAGGGTTTTCTCCATGAAGGGATTTGGCACGGTCATTACAGGCACCCTTGCATCCGGCAAGGTCAATGTCGGCGAGACAATAATGGTGTATCCATCATTGATAACATCAAAAGTCAGGGGAGTTCAGGTGCATGGACAAAGCGTGGAATCTGTATCAGCAGGTACCAGAACAGCCGTTAACTTCCAGGGTCTGGACAAGGAGCTTGTAAACCGCGGGGATATTCTCTCCACACCTGACACGCTAAAACCAAGCTACATGGTTGACGCACATCTTCATTACCTTTCAAGCAATCTCAAGTCTGCAAAGGCACGTACAAAGGTGCGTTTCCACTATGGAACCAGCGAAATCATGGGCAATGTCATTCTTTTAGACAGAGATGAGCTGATGCCGGGTGATGCGGCTCCGGTTCAGATAAGGCTTGAGGCTCCTGTCTGCTGCGTAAACGGAGACAGGTTTGTTATCAGAAGCCACTCTCCGGTTAAAACCATTGGCGGGGGACATATCCTCAATCCTGTACCCAGGAAACACAAGCTGTTCAACCAGACCATTATAAACGGACTTCATGCACTTTCTGAAAATGATCCTGAACAGAGTGTCTCTTTTTTCATAAGCCAGGGTGGCTTTGCAGGTGTCTCTTTTGCAGATCTTCGCATAATGGCAAATATCGGGGACAAAAAACTTGAGGCCGTACTTCAGAAGATGCTGGCATCCCGTCAGATCACTCAGACAGACAAAGATAAAAGGCTTTTTGTTCATGGCAATGTGTTTGAAAAGCTCTGTTCCGATATCCTGATAAAACTTGAGCAGTATCATCTTGAAAATCCTTTGAAAGAGAGCATGTCAAAGCAGGAGCTTAAATCCAAGTTCAGGGCGTTCAGGGACAAGGATTCAAAACTTTTCCCATTGGTCATGGCAAGGCTTGTAAAGGATGGAAGCATTGTACAGGAGGCAAACAACATAAGGCTTGCCACTCATGAGGTGGCTCTGCAGGTTGATCTTCAGGCCGTGAAGGAGAAAATATCTGGTATATATAAGGAGTCAGGCTTGACACCCCCGTTTTTCAGGGATGTATGCATTGAACTTGAGGTTGATCAAAAGACAGCCAGAGATGTTCTTCAAATGCTGATTGATGAAAAAAAGATAATTAAAACCAAGGATGATCTCTATTTTGATTTCAATGCAATGGCTCAACTGGAAAACAGGCTTGTCGAATTTCTGATCAGGTCAGGCGAAATCACAACTCCCCAGTTCAAGGACATGACTCAAATCTCCAGAAAATATGTAATTCCCATTATTGAGTATTTTGACTCTGTAAATCTGACTATCAGGGTTGGAGATACTCGTCAGTTAAGAAAAAAGCAGGTGAATTGATGTCGCACGGATGGATTTTTTTCTTTTTCTTGAGCTAAAACGTAATAAAACCAGACATTGCAATAAAATCAAAAGTTTATATAATACTAAACATTCATGGACGTTGGGTGGCTACCCCTAACCATGAAAATCAGAAGGCAGTAAGATCGTTGAAAATATAAGTTCATTTATTATTAACCCAAATAATTCCAAACAGGAGAAAAAAAGTGGACAACAACAAAAGCAAAATAGTCTCAATTTCCTACATCGTTTTGATGGTCATCTTCATTGTCATGCTTAACAGCGGCACAGATCATTCTGACAAGCAGCATGGAGAAGCAGTAGAGCATGGCACTGGTGCCTCAACAGATCATGACAATGATCCGGCAGCTTACAAAGAGGCTGTCGAGCCGGATGCCAAGGCACAGAAACTTGCGGCTTTGAATCAGGTTCTTGAGACAATAGCCGCAACTGACAACCGGCCTGCATCCAGATCAGGCGAAGATGAGGGAGAAAATCCTTTTGGTGCGAAAATTTCTCCGGATGTTGCCATTGGAAAGCTGATACAGGGCAATATAAGGTTTGCAAAGGGAGAATCCACCCATCCAAACCTTGATGCTGAAAGACGCCTGCTTGCAGCGACGGAAAGCCAGGCAGACCATGCATTTGCAACAGTGCTTGCCTGTTCAGACTCCAGAGTGCCGGTAGAGGCAATATTTGACGCTGGTGTAATGGATATTTTTACAGTACGAGTGGCTGGTAATGTGTGTGATGTAGATGAGAGAGGCTCCATTGAATATGGACTTGCTCATGTTCATACTCCTGTTCTGGTTGTTATGGGACATACCCAGTGCGGTGCAGTTACTGCCGTAACCCATGCTGTTCAGGGACATGGACATGCTCTGGAAAGAAATATTCCGGAGCTTGTGGCCAACATAGCACCTGCCGTCAAAAAAGCCATGGAGCTCAATCCTGATGTCAAAGGTGATGATATCATTCCAGTTGCCATTGAAGAGAATGTATGGAGTGCTATCGAAGAGCTTTTTATGCAAAGCCCTGTTACCAGAGAGTATGTCACAAAGGGCTATGTAAAGGTGGTTGGTGCGATCTATGATATTGGTACAGGTAATGTTGACTGGCTTTCTGAAGACAAGACCCTTGATATTCTTGCAAAGGTTGAAGCCTCTGAAGAGAAGGCTGTGATAGAAGCTGGAGCTGCAAAGGAATCTCATGAAGAAGAAGCTGTAGAAGAAGAGTCTGCCCGGACAGAGGAGGATGGCGACAAGGAAGCTGCACCTGAAGCCAAAGAAGATGGCGACAAGAAGACCGCTCCTGAATCTGAGGAAGATGGCACTCAGGAAGAAGCTCCGCCTGCGGATGCAGATAAAGCCTGATTTTTAAATAAATAAGCTGACCGCTGTTTCCATGTCAATGGCCTCTGCCCTGAAAGGCAGAGGTTTTCCTGGAGGAAATTTATGAACTACAGCGGTCAGATAATCTTCATGCGTCCATTGTTTCCACAAACCATCGTGTGATGGTATCCATAAAGAGACGTCCCTCAAGTGTGAGGATAAATCTTTTGTTGTCAATTTCCCCCCAGCCCCTTTTGCCAATCTCGTCCAGAGCCTTTTCAAACCTGATTTCAAACTTGCTGCCGGACTTTTGTTCAAAATCATAAATGTCAATGCCCTTATCTGTCCTGAGTCCAACCATGAGCATCTCCATAAGCCGTTGTTCATGTGTCAGAACTTCCTTTTCTGAAACAGGCAATTTTTCATGATCAAGTATTGCAATGTATTCACGCACATTTTTCACATTCCATGAGCGTACCCGCTCTCCGTCATATGAGTGTGCTGACGGGCCAAAACCAAGATACGGAACCATCTGCCAATATTTTTTATTGTGTCTGGATTGATGCTGAACTGTTGCCTGATGTCTGGATGTTGCCGCAAAGTTTGAGATCTCATAATGACAGAATCCTCTGGAAACAAGATGCGTTGATGTGAGTCTGAACATAGATGATATGGTTTCCTCGTCCAAAGGGATGATGAGCCCTTTTCTGTAAGCATCAAACATGGGTGTATCTGGTTCATAACTCAACATGTAGCAAGATAGATGTTCAGGGCTGTATTGAAGGGCTGAATCAAGATCGTCAAGCCAGCTTTGTTCAGACTCTTCAGGTACACCATATATCAGATCAATTCCAATATCATTGAATCCCGCATCTCTTGCATCTGCAATAATCTTGCGTGCAGCATCAGCAGAATGGATTCTTTTGAGAAAATGGAGTTTGGCATCCTGAAAAGATTGTGCTCCGATGCTGAGGCGGTTCACTCCAAGGGTGTGGATATTGGACAGATAGCGGTTGGAAGAGATTATGGCACAGGGGCTTTTCTCCAAGGAGATTATGGTACCAGGGTTTACCTCCATTGTGATCTGGGTATTTTTCATCAAACTGAAGTTTTTTGCTGTTGCCTCCAGAATAATGTCTATCTCTTCACAGGTCAGAAGAGATGGTGTGCCTCCTCCCAGATAGATAGTATCAACTTTAAGGGCAGGATTTGAACGAAGCTTCAACTCCTTTATCAGTGCTGTAACAAAGCCTTGTTTCAAAGCAAGATCAGAGATTGAATAGAAATCGCAGTAAGGGCATTTTTGGATACAAAACGGGATATGAATATAAATTCCTGCATTACAGGATAAAAGGTTTTCTCTTTGACAATCCATTTTATCTCAACTATTTTTAATGTAGTTTTGCCAGGAACAGCCATGTGTGCTGCTCTTGCGTTTACCATGAAAATACATTTTACAATAAGAATACATTTTGATTTTTCATGATTCGGGGTGGCCTTATGCGGCCATGAAGGTTTATTAATAATATCAACATAAAAACAACGGGCAAATCAATTTGAGTTTACAGGAACAACATAATAAACAGGAAGATAAAAGCGGGGAAGGGGTAGATAAAAATAAAACTGCCCCTGAAACAGAAAATATAAGAATTAACAATAGCAATATTGAAAAGCAGGAAAGGGACAGAGGCAAAAATATTGCGAGAAAAAGTTTCAGGTTTTTGAAACAGATATTCATTATAATTATTGTTATTGCAGTTGTAATTACAGCTTTTGCAGCAGGCTTTATAGCATATCTTGAACATTTTGCAGTAACTCCGTCGCTGACTTCTTCACAACCATCAGCAGTGCAAGGTTCAGAAACATCCGCTGTACCATATACTCAAGGCTCGTCAGGAACAACGTCAGAAATAGATACCCTTTTACAAGAACAAGAAATACTGATTACAATCCGGCCAGGTGAAAGATTGCACCATATTGCGGAACGTCTTGAAAACCATGCCATTATAACCAACCGCTATCTCTTTATGATTTTTGCAAGATACAAAGGTATTAACAAAAAAATACAGGCTGGAGAGTATGCTTTTTCCGGGAAAGATACGCCTGAAAAAATATTGGACATGCTGGTCAAGGGAAAGGTAAAGCTGCATCGGATTACTGTCCCTGAGGGACTCAATCTGCGAGAGACAGCGGCTGTTGTGGAAAAATCCGGTTTTGGTACCAGTGCAAACTTCATGAAACTTGCTACAGACAGAGCCTTTGCAGAGTCTCTTGGTATCAAGTCAGATTCACTTGAGGGCTATCTTTTTCCTGAGACCTATTTTTTTCCGGCAGGCACGGACAGCAAGAAAATTATAAAATCCATGGTAGATCGATTTGACAAGATATTTGTCCCTGAATGGCGAAATGTTTGCGGGCAATCAGGATTTACAGTTCATGAGATCGTGATTCTTGCCTCAATCATAGAAAAAGAGACCGGTGATGCAGATGAAATGCCTGTTATCTCTTCGGTATTTCACAACAGATTGAAACGGGGTATGCGTCTTGAAAGTGATCCGACTGTTATTTACGGAATCAAGGATTTTAATGGCAATATAACAAAAAAGGATCTTTTAACTATAACTCCATACAATACCTACGCAATTGATGGTCTGCCAGCGGGTCCTGTTGCCAACCCCGGAAAACTTTCGTTGAAGGCCGCTCTTTTTCCGGATAAAAGCGATTATATATTTTTTGTTTCCAAAAAAGACACTACC
>JADFYT010000167.1 GCA_015232935.1 Desulfamplus sp. | reverse complement strand
CATCTTGTCGTAGATACTTTGGGATTTCCCCTTGTAGTCCAGGTAGATGACGCAAATTTATCGGATAGCAAGCAAGCTTTTGGCATTATGACTATCCTGTTTTTCTGGTTTTCCGGCATCAAAAAGATTTGGGCGGATTCCGCATATATTGGTGATCTTGCCACATATTTATGGTGTGCTTTCCTCTGCAAGCTGGAAATTGTATCAACACCAAAAGGTCAAGGTTTCCAGGTTGTACCAGTAAGATGGATCATAGAAAGAACTTTTGGGTGGCTCCAATGGGATCGGCGACTAAATATTGACTATGAAAGGCTTAGTCTGACCGCAGAAAATATGGTTTATATTGCATCAATTGGAAAGATGCTGCGGCGTTATAAATAATTTTTAAACAGGCTCTTAAAGTCAATTCTATTTTCAATGATTATCCGCAACAAAAGACAGAAACCGTCATTGTAAAAATGGAACTATGTCAAAATTGCAGAAAAGAACTGCGGAGCAAAGGTTTGTCTTTCTGTAACCTTGAAGATTACTTTCAAAATATGATACTTATATTCCTGAAACGATAAAGAAATATGCAACATACAAAGAAATACAGGATTATAGCTCGGATCACGAAGAAGTTGCCAAGACTTGCAAGAAAAGTTTAAATTATATTTGTCAGAAATGTGGTTTGAATTGCTCTGGTTCAAAGCAGTTATTACACCTTCATCATGTTGATGGAGATAAATCACATAACTACCCTCATAACCTTCAAGTCATTTGTGTTGCTTGTCACTCCACAGCGTTTATGCATGAACACATGAAAATAAAATTCCAATCTGAAATCGAATTAGTACGCAATTTGAGAAAATCTCAAAATATATTGGATTTGGAATCCTACTAATTGGCAATGGCCAAAACCAGTTCCCAAGCACCTCATAAACAAAGAAATATCAAGACCAATAAACAGGATCGTTACCAGGATGCCATCTCAAAAAATATCTAACTTGAAACCAGTCTATATTTGGACAATTGGCCTTTGTGTTATATTAATTATTCTGACAGCGAGTGTAATTGAACTGCTCTTTTCCCATAGCAGTGCCATCAATAAAGCATCTGAGCAAACCAGAACAACAAGTTACTTGATCGCAGAATGGATAAGCTCATCTTTGTCCATCCCCAAGTATATTCTGAAAGATGTTGCCGCTGACGTTAATTCAGCAGAATTGCAATACCCCAGCGATAATCAAATTCAACAGTCGGAACGTACAAACCTTCTGATTCGTAAAGCCAAAACCGATCAGACAATTCTGTTTTTAGGTTTATTTGACAAGAGGTGTACGATTACCCACACATCCATTGGTTCAAATTTAGGTCTTAATTGTAAAAATCGGGAATATTGCTGGCATGTTTTTCAAAAACCAATCAACACTTTCAAGATGAGCAATATGTTCATCTCTTCTACAAACAAGATGAATGTCACAGTTTCCTATCCTGTGCTAAATCCAGATCATGAAATTGCCGGATTTGCGTTGATAGGATTAGATTTATCCTTTTTTCAGCGTTGGCTTTACCGACTCTCGCTCACCGATGGAATTAGCGTAAGCATATTCGATTCGCATCAGCAACTCCTGGCACGTGTGCCTTTCGCAAAAACTGCTATTGGCAAGCGATTGGAAGACACAAATTTAAATGAATTTGTCGCATCCAATAATACTTCGGAATTGACGTTTCGCAAGCCATCCCCAATTGATGGAATTGATCGTATCTGGACATTTAGACGAGTTCAGGATTTACCTTTTATTATTGTTTCCGGAATTTCCGTTAAGGAAGCTTTGTCCGCCTGGTGGGTGAAACTTGTGCTCTATGTGATTGGTAATATTCTTTTGACATCCTTGATTTTTCTTGGTGTACGCCTGTTCAATGATAATCAACATATTGCTAATTTAATGAAGGAACAAGCCAGCACAGATCCACTGACGGGATTGGCTAACCGCCGCAGATTTGTTGAAATGCTTCGATTAAACATTGAAGAAGCAAAACGTTACAAGGTTGCATTTACAGTTATAATTATAGATATTGACCATTTTAAACGAGTAAATGATACGCACGGTCATGATGTTGGAGATCAGGTATTACAAGCATTTTCCAAAATAACCCAAATCGAGTTGCGAACAAGCGATGTCCTTGCAAGGTGGGGTGGCGAGGAATTCATTGTGCTTTTGCCGTACACCAATCAAGATAAGGGTGCTTTGCTTGCAGAACGATTGCGGATCTCTGTGGATAACTGCCCCATAAATCAGGCCATCCATATCTCTATCAGCCTGGGATTGAGTGAATATCGAGAAAATGATACTGCGGACACCATTGTCAAGCGTGCTGACGAAGCACTGTATTGTGCAAAAAATGAAGGAAGAAACAGAATAAAAATTGCTCCGTAATACCCATAAGCAGAGTTTTGAAAGTGCCTGACAATATGTAATGAATTTTCATGCTCCGTTGTGTTGTAACCTCAAATCATAAAAATCACGTGATGTGTAACTTTTCCTAACCTTCTGAAATCAATGGAGTCTTTATGTTTATATCAGCTATCTTTTTTGTGGAAATCCACTGCAAGTATTTTAAACACCAAAAGTCAACAAAACTTTAATATCAAATTATTCGCTGTTACAAATTACAATTTAGATTAAATGATCAAATGGAAGAAAGTATGCCAACTACAGATAAATACTGGAATATGACTCATAATAGAAGATTGGCAAAATATTTAGCTCTTCGTGAAGTTCCTTCATTAGTCTGCGAAGCTGTGAATCTTGAAGGAGTTGCTATGACACTGCCTGAAGTTCAAACCATATTGGACGGCATCACTGTCGGCGGCCACAAGATAAGTGATCAGAGAATGGTAATAAATCAGGCAGATACATGGAAGCGTATTTTTGAATTAGTTGATGAAAATAAATTTGAGTTTAAAAAAAATATTGCACTTGAACTTCATAAAATAGCAGGAAAAGAAGAAGCCTTCGAATGGGGTGTTTTTCGTTCGGGTAACGTTTTGATCAGTGGTTCAGATTATGAACCGCCTCCGCCTGAAAAACTGGATGAATTATGGTTAGAAACAGAATATGAGGTTAGTTTGATCGCTGACGTATATGACAAAGCTATTGCGGTGTTTCTAAAAATGGCAAGGACTCAATTCTTTTGGGATGTAAATAAGCGTATGGGACGGTTCATGATGAACGGAATTTTACTTAAATATGGATATCCTATAATTAATGTTCCCGTTAAGCGTCAACTGGAATTCAACAAATTAATGTTGGAATTCTACTCATCAAATGACATGAAAGACATGAATTTGTTCTTACGAAGCTGTATCAATGAAAAAATCATCGCAAATTTCAAATCATATAAATCCGCTTATCATACCGACAGCCACAATAGTCAGCAGGAGAGAGACCAGTATCTGTATTGAGCGAACAGTCATTTTTTTCATCAGACGAACACCGACAAATGCCCCCAAAAATGCGGAAAGTGCCACCACAAAAACAAGTGTCCACTCTACGCTTTTTCCGGAAGCTACGGCATCCCATCCATATATAACCATTCGTGACAGATCAACCATGACAGCAAGAACAACACCAGTTGCTATGAACTGCTCTTTGCTCAACCCGGCCTTTATAAGAAACATGCTTCTGAATGCCCCTTGGTGCCCTGACAGCCCTCCAAAAAACCCGCTTATGCACCCGCCAAAAGGGAGAAATTTACTGTCAAGCGTTAAGGATGAAAAAGCCGGAGAGAGTTCCAGACCAACAAATATGATGATCAAAATTCCGATTATCAGCTTTACAGGCATCACCATCAACGTATTATCCATAAACGAATATTCAAACACAGGCTGTAATGATGAAAGCCAGCCGAGCAAAAAAGCTCCTGCAAGTGCACTGAAAACAGCAGGAATACCGAATTTCATGACAGTTGCCTTGTGTGCGTTCAATCCCAGCAGGCCAAGCTTGAAGAGGTTGTTGGCAAAATGCACCATGGCCGTAATTCCGATCGCCACTTCAACAGGAAAAAAGAGCACTACAACAGGCATCAGTAAAGTTCCAAGGCCGAAGCCTGAAAAAAAGGGTCAGGCCAGATGCAAATAAAGCGGTTGCAGCTATAACAAGTGTTTCCAATAGAAATATCTCCTTAAATAGTTTGTAAGCCTTTTGCCGCGGGCTATAATTTCAAATATATGACTCAAACAGTCGGGCAGGAACTGTAATATGCAAGTTCTCCATGTTGTTTAAAGCCTCATGCTGTTAAAAGGTTACTGCCCTTCCCCTCTATCTCTTTTGTGCCTGCAATTTTTGCAAGAATCCTTCCAGGTCTTACCATACGGTCAAAAATCAGAGAGAAAAGAAGGCCATCAGTTTTACAGAAAATATCTGTTATACGGCTATCGCGGCTTTGATCTGCCTTGACACTGTCCTTGCAGAAGGCATATGGATTCATGATTTCAGCTATTTTATCTCCAGCATGAACCATCTCTCCTGGTTTTTTAAAAAAACAGGCAATGCCGCCGACAGATGACTTGACATGTTCTACTCCGCTCAAGGGTGTTGCATAAGTTTTAAGCGATGGTATCGAGATGGCTTTGCAGGATGCTGTTGCGTCAATTGCAAACAATGTGGCTGTATCTGAATCAGACGTGGCTGTTTCTGAATCAAGTGACGGTATTTGTTCTGGTTTCAATAAAGGCTCACCAATCTGAACCTGATCGCATAAGTAGCCCCTATGTTCAAGAAAACGAAATATATTAAGAGCATCCTGCCGGTTCATGTCTGTTGAGACATCTGCTTCACCTCTGTATTCAAGCGTTGCAGCAAGACAAGATGGAGAAATTGGATAATCAGGATAAATCTCCTGGAGCTTCCACCAGATTTTACTGCACGCCTCATCATAGGGTTCTCCTCCTGAATCGTCAGCCAGAAGTATGGCCTCAGCCCCTGTCCATGCCGCAAGATCCTCTGCTTCCGGCCAGAGTGAAGTCGCTGTGTACATGTGCATTACAGCCTGATTGTCACAGTGAAGATCAAGTACAATGTCAGCATCAAAAGACAGAGAAAAAAGAAGTTTTTTCAGAGCACCAGCTTCATCATCAGGATTTATCTTCTCGATTGCAATTCTCATGGCATCCTGTATTGTTTTTCTGTTTTTATCAGGATCATCGGTCAGTTGCCCCTCAATTATTCTGGCTGTGTCGTTTATAATATCTGGATATTTTCTGTTAAAATTGATTCCGTTTGAGATATCGAATCTTCCTAAAAGTCGATCATGAATCCACTGATCAAAGCCGATCGGGTTTGCAGCAGGAACACAGACAATTTCACCCCTGATTTTTCCCTCCCTGTCTGCCGTATCAAGCATATCTATCAAATGGTGCATGACCATATAGCCAGGGGCCTCATCTGCGTGAAGGCCAGCTTGAATATAGACTTTCTTGCATCTGTCCAGCTTGTTGGCATCTTCATCTTCGGATGCAGCAATACCAGTTTTACTACAACCATAATGGATTGAGTTTATGAATTTTCCGGAACCTGAAAGCGATAGATGTAAAAAGTGCTTTTTGATATTTTTTGTTGTCATTGACTTCACCATTGGGATATATTTTGTTTGTAGTG
>JADFYT010000166.1 GCA_015232935.1 Desulfamplus sp. | reverse complement strand
GTTTTTAAAATGAAATTTTGAGCATAACATGGTTTAGACTATTTTAAAATCATGACAAAATGAAATAACCTGATTTATCTGATTTCTCTGATTCCTTTCAGGGCTCAGGAATTTCAACCGGATTTTAACCCGGCAATAAACCGCGGCAATGCCGATTATTTTTTTACCGTTAAAATGACTATCATTTTTATATTTGGGGGTGATTGATACATGTCAATCATGCCCGTTTAGAGGAACAGATATTTTGATTAACATGGAGACTGTTATTTCAGCAGCAGCAGGCAGACAAAAGGCTGACACTCTTTTTGTAAACGCAAAGGTTGTTAATGTCTTTACCGGAGAGATTATTGAACAGAGTGTGGCTGTAAAAGATGGCTATATCTGCGGGTTTGGCAATAGTTCAGCAAAATATGAATTTGAAGCGGGTCAAAAATATAAAGAATCCAAAGGTAGCCTGAAACAGTGTAAATGCACGTCTGAGCGTAGAGGTTCAAACCAGGATTATTATGATGCTCTGGAGATTGTGGATTTGCAGGGGATGTATATTGCTCCTGGCTTTATAGACGCTCATGTGCACATAGAAAGCTCGATGGTGACACCCGCGCAGTTTGCAAGAGGAGTGGTTGTGCACGGAACAACCACCATAATCGCAGACCCCCATGAGATAGCCAATGTAATGGGAATAGAAGGGGTTGACTACATGATAAGGTCTGCACATGGGCAGCCTGTGAATATTTTGTTTGCCATGCCATCTTGTGTCCCTGCAACAAGTATGGAGACATCCGGAGCTATCCTTGACGCCTCATCAATTTTTCCTCTTCTCAACCATGACAGGATAGTGGCTCTTGCAGAAATGATGAACTATCCCGGGGTTATTTTTACAGATCCTGATGTTATGGCAAAGCTCAAGGCTGCCGGAAAAGCGGGTAAAACCGTGGATGGTCATGCCCCTGGAGTAACAGGCAGGGATCTTTGTGCCTATGCTGCAGCCGGAATCTACAGTGACCATGAATGCACAACTGCAAAAGAGGCTCTTGAAAAAATGCGTCTTGGTATCCATATAATGGTAAGGCAAGGAACCTGTGCCAAAAATCTTGACGCTGTTTTGCCTGCAATCAATGACCATACATGGCAACAGATGATGTGGTGCACTGATGATCGCCATCCTCACGAGATACTTGCCCAGGGCCATGTGGATCAGATCGTCAGAAGAGCCATACAGTCCGGCCTTGATCCGGTCAGGGCAATTCAGATGGCTACAATAAACTGTGCCCGATATTTCGGGATAAGGGATGTCGGTGCCATTGCCCCGGGTCGAAGAGCTGACATGGTGGTATTCAAGGATCTTCACAAGCTGATAATAGAAAAGGTTTTTGTTAAAGGGGTGCTTGTGGCACAGGATGGCGTCTTGAATCAAGATATCGCAATCTCCTCCAGGACTGAAAAGGCTCCGAAGATAATGAACATTGATCTGAACAGAGTCGATTTTTCAATACCGTGTCCGGACAAAAACAGTAAGGTGTGGGTAATAAAGATCATACCTGATCAGGTTGTTACTGAAGGAGTTGTCATGGATGTGCCAGAAAGAGATGGTCTTGCTGTCTGTGATACAGATCGTGATATTCTCAAGATAGCTGTTATTGAGAGATATTCAGGCAAAACCGGCATGTCAACCGGATTTGTGACTGGCTTAGGTCTGTTAAAAGGAGCGATTGCATCAACAGTTGCTCATGATTCGCATAATATAATTGTGGCGGGCACCAATGATGAGGATATGGTCTGTGCGGTAAAATCTTTGCAGCAGATGGGCGGCGGGTTTGCTGTGGCATGCCGCAAAGAGGTGCTGGCAAGCCTTGCGTTGCCTGTAGCGGGATTGATGTCCATAGAATCCCTGGAGCAGGTCAATGATTCTATGGACAAGGTTATCAGGGCCGCAAAAAGCCTTGGTTCTCAACTGCCGGATCCCTTTATGACATTAGGGTTTCTTGCCCTGCCGGTCATTCCGTCACTGAAAATAACCGACAAAGGGCTTGTAGATGTTGAAAAATTTGAAATTGTGGGGCTGTTTGCATGATCACAACTCTGACTGTCATATGGTTTTCCAGAATTACCCCTGGTAAAAATGCTGCCTGAGACTACTTGCAAAGGTGTTATTTTAACCAAAAGACCTTTCTGGAAATCTGTGGCTAACCAGCTTTTGCCTCTTCTGTAGCAAGAATCTTTCCCTTATTATACTCTTGCCTGTAATACTCCTTGACCTTGTCAGGATCAAAAGTCAGGAAGGTTCCGCCAGACTCAAAATGCTGAACAAAGACCTTTCCGATGGCATAAGTGGAAGCCCCTGCCATGACAGGCATGGAGAGCACACCCATAAGCTGGCCCAAAAGAGGAATCCCTTTGAGCAAAGAGCCAACCCAGGGGCTGATCGCTACAGGTGAGAGTCCTCCTGTCAGGCTCGATATGGCTGTTTTGCCAAGCTCGTCTTTGAACTTGACATCGTACAGTCTGCAAAGAGCTCTTACGGTGTCCATCTGAATTCCCGCAAGAGCCGCGATATCAACCACTGGCAATGGTATCAGTCCCACACCGACAGAGGCAATCATCCGGTTTTTTATAATCCTGTCTGCCTCTTCCAGTCTGCCTTTATCAGTTAAATATGCAGCATTATTGGCAATACTGGCAGGATCGCTGTCAGCAGCAGAATCCCTGGTAGCAGTGACATCGCTGTCATCAGAATGATCTCTGGATTCAGCGGCAGTATCTCTATCAAAGGCATTATAGCTGTCAGCAGTTGCCTCCGCCCCGCTGTCAGGAGTAGTGTTATCAGTAGAGGCAGATTTATTATCAGCAGTTCCCGCGTCTGGTTTCCTGTCTTGAGTTGATTCCCTGATTTTATCTTCAGGTTTCCCTTGTGCATCTGTTTTCATGGAAGATGCTGAAGATTCCTTGATACTTGTTTTCATCGAAGATGCTGAAGGTTCCTTGATACTTGAAGAAGACTTCTTGATGCCTGGAGAAGCTTGCTTGATATTTGAAGAAGAGTCCATGCCGCCTTTTTGGGCACTGTTGTCATCTTTTTGCTCATCATTGTCTGATATATCGCCTAAAGAACTGTGCCGCTCTTTTGCCTGCTTCAAAATATTATTGAATATTTCTGATGCCATATCAAAGCTCCATTATTTCCCTGGATAGTGATTTAAAAGCGTTGGCCACAGGTGCGGAGCTTTTGAACTGAAACATTGTCTGCTTCATCAACTCTGCGGTTTCCATTGCTGCGGCAGCCGGTATGTTTGTTTTAAACAAATTCTGTTCTGAAAATTTTTCATGAATTATGGCAAGACTTGCCCTGTGTGCCAGCTCTCTTGGCTTTACCATTGAAAGCAGCAGTTTGGTCGGTTTTAAAAGAGGGTTAAAGTTTTTTCTTGCCTCCTTTACAAAGCCAAGTGCCTCATTGATTCCTTCGAGTGAAAAATTCGAACCTGTGTTTATTGGAATAATGACCAGATCTGAGGCAATGACAGCAGTAAGAGGCAACACCCCCAAAGAGGCTGGATGGTCAATAATTATGTAATCATATTCTTCACCTGTTGCTTCTCGCAGCCTGTATTTCATAATATTGAACGAGCCGGTTCCAAAATTTTGCACGATCTCGTTTTCAAGCACAGCTAACCTTGGACTGTTGGGAAGCAGATGCAGGTTTTCGATTTTGGTAGATACAATGCACTCATTTACAGGGGCTGGATCTTCTCTTTTTAACAGGTCGTATAGCGTCTTGCCATGCACAATGTCCGGAAACATCCTTGTCAGGTTCATCTGTATATCCAGATCTACAAGCAGAACCTTTTTGTTTTCAAGGGTTAAGGCATGAGCGATATTGATTGAAGACTGGGTTTTGCTGACGCCACCTTTATGGCTACATATTGAAATAATCATCAGTTTATCCATTTTGTAATGTTGTCATAAAAACATCCATGTCTGCTACTCTACCTGTACAATTTCAATTTTGCTTTTTGGGCAGAGTTCATATAGATCAGGGCGTCTGTCATGCAGCGGTCTGACCGTCGCAACATGCCGCTGCTGTGACAAAGAAGATAAAGCAAGCTCGGATACCACTACAGCCTCCACATTTGGGTCAGCTTCTCCCTCGATTCCCTTTTCAGGAAAGGAAAAATCGCTGGGAGTAAGAATGGCTGCCTGGCTGTAGTGCAAAAACGAACCGGATTGAGTCCGCATGTTGCCAACACTTCCTGTCATAACCACATAAATGAAATTTTCAACAGCTCTTGCCTGGGCACAATGCCTCACACGGTAGTAGGCTTTTTTCTCTTCCGTGTAAAAAGGGACAAAAAGTATTTCCGCTCCGGCAAGGGTCAGAAGACGCGAGGTCTCGGGAAACTCGATATCATAGCATACCTGAATCGCAATCCTGGCAAGAGGTGTGCGAAAAATCCGGATAGATCTGCCTGGTTCTATGCCCCATTCGTTTCGCTCGGCAGGTGTGATGTGGAGCTTTTCCTGGGTATAGACATTGCCGGAAGGTGAGAACAGATGGGCTGTGTTGTAATATTTTCCGTCCATCAAAACAGGATGAGATCCGCCTATAATATAGATATTGTACTTCTGGGCAAACTTTTTGAACATATCTATGTATCTGTCAGTATAGGAGGCAAGTTCGACTGTGGCCTCTTTCATTGATAGCCGTTTTTTAAAACTTAGAAGCTGGTAGGTAAAGTACTCTGGAAAGAGAAGAAAATGGCAGTGATAGGAGTCTGCCGAATCTACAAAGAATTCAACAGAGTGCTCAAGATCTTCAAAGGAATTGATAGCCCGCATATTGTACTGGGCAGCACAAACCCTTACCCTTCGTGCCTGAATCTTGGGAAACACTGCTGAGGCTATCTTTTTTTTGGCAAGGTTGAAATCAGGGTTTGGCATTTCAAGGAAAGTAGAGTAATTCAGGCTGGAACGGTCTATCGTGATGTCAAGCTGAACCTTTTTGACATGATAGCCGGCTTTAAGGTGGGCGTTCAGTGCAGAATCCCGCAGCTCTCCGTTTTGCACCCTTTCAACATACTGCTCTGCCGTCATCTTGCCCGCGTGATCCTTGTATCCGGGAATTCTTCCGTAGGCGATCATTCTCCGCAGATTGTATTTTTTGAGAACGCTGCGACGCCGCCTGTATAGCAGCATGGCAACGCCGCGACGCTGATAGTCAGGATGGACGGCAATATCTGCACCGTAAAGTGTGTCGCCATCCTGATTGTGTGTGCTGAACGTGCCGGCTCCTGTAAGCTCATCCACGTCATACCAGAACCCGTCATCAATGCTGACAATCAAACAGGTGGCATACCCGATAATCTTGTCTCCGCAGACAGCCACAAACTGACCTTGAGGAAACGCGGTAAACTGCATCTCATACTGGCGTTGGGTGTATATGTATTCTGGCGGATAGTCGTGGTAGGTTGCCCTGCTGCACTCAATTATGGCTGGAATGTCTTCGCGAGTCCATAATCTTGTCGTTATTTTTGTTTTGGTCTTACTCAAGATATCACTCCATTGCAAACTTTTTTATATTATGATGAACCGACTCACTATATCGTTGAATCCGGATGGTAATGATTTCTACTTTGTTAACTTCTCAGGTTTAATACCTGCCTGCTGTCTGAATCAGGATGGCCAGGATTTACAGGAT
>JADFYT010000165.1 GCA_015232935.1 Desulfamplus sp. | reverse complement strand
CAATTAACAAATGTTTTTTAAAAAAAGGGAAAAATCTATGAGATCCAAATGGTTTGTTTTGAATTATGCAATGGTCATTGTACTGTTTTTTTCTTCAGCTTTTATTACAGGATGTGCATCAAAGGGCGTTCCGCCATTGAAGAATATCTCTGATGCAGAAATGGCTATCAAGGAGGCAAAGGAGAGCAGTGCCACTGTCAATGCACCGTTAGATGTCAGAATCGCGGAGGAAAAATTGCAGAAAGCCAGAGAGACAGCAAAAAGAGAGGACTATATTTCAGCACAGCGTCTGGCAGATGAGGCGTTGATGGATGCAAAGATTGCCCAGGTAAAATCGCAGACAAAAAAAGTAAAAAACATGGAGCAGGAGCTGCGGGAAAGCATTGAAACCCTGCAAAACGAGGTTGACAGGAACAAGAATAGATATTGATCGGGGTGAGTTTAATATGAAGAGAATAGAGAACAAGCAGATAATTAAAGAGGTTAAAGAATTGTTGATGCAAAATTTCCCTGATTATATCGATAAGGTTATTCTTTTTGGCTCACAAGCCAGGGGAGATTATGTAGAGTTCTCTGATTATGATATTCTTGTTGTTCTTAAAAAATCTTACGATTGGAAACTTAAAAATAAAATTCACGATAAAACATGGGAGATTGGTTTTAAATACGACATATTGACTGATATTAAATTGATTTCAAATGATGAGTTAAATACCATAAAAGGTAAACAGCCTTTTATTCAACAGGCTTTTGAACATGGAATTATGGCATGACACTATGTGATGATGATAGAAAATCTCTGATTGAGCATTATGTTCAGAAAAGCATTTCAACGATAGAACAAATTCAATTCCTGATTGAAAATAACCAGTTTAATCTGGCTGTGAATCGAATTTATTATGGTATTTATTACATGTTATCGGGATTAGCTCTGAAAAATGGCTTTATTACCTCAAAGCATGTTCAATTGATTGGGTGGTTTAATAAAATATCTGTAAGTTGTTTTAATTTTTTATACTAAAAACTTAGGAGAAAAAATGAATAAATATATCAAAAAAAAATGTTTTTCACGTTGTCAGCCCCAACTGTTTTTTATCATTGCACTTGCTCTGCTGATAAGCGGCTGTGCCTCGGGGCCGGTTCAGAACAAGGCTCTTGACCGGGCAAGGCTTGCATATGAGACAGCAAATACAACACCAGGGATTGAAAGCAATGCTCCGGTTGCTTTGTATGATGCAAAAGGTGCATTGGAAAAAGCAGAAAAGACTGCAAAAAAAGGTGATATCAAGGAACTGGAACACCTCTCTTACATTGCTGAGAAAAAATCGCAGCTTGCAGTTCTGGTTGCTGAAGGCAAAGCCTCTGAATCAGAAATTTCCAGGTTGAGCAAGAGCAAGGACAAGATTTTGATCAAAGCCAGGGAAAGTGAATCTGACGCGGCAAGAGCACTTGCCGAACAAAGAGCACGTGAAGCAGAACAGAAGGCAATTGAAGCAGAGCTTGCAAGAAAGCGTTCCGAAGAGATGATGCAGGAAGCAGAAAAAGCAAGACTTCAGGCGGAAAAGGCTCTTGCAGAGAAGCAGCAGCTTGAAAAAGAGCTTGCTGAACTCCAGGCAAAACAGACTGACAGAGGGGCAGTGATAACCCTTGGAAACATACTTTTTCAGGTTAACAAGTCAGAACTTCTTTCTGGCGGGTATCTGGCAATTGACAAGCTGGCAAGGTTTCTGCAAAAATATCCTTCAAGAAACCTGCTTATTGAGGGACATACCGACAGCAGGGGAAGTGATACCTACAACCTTGGCCTCTCCCAGCAGCGGGCAACGTCTGTGTTCAACGCCCTGATGGAAAGAGGCATTGACAGCGAACGGATGATAACAAAGGGGTATGGAGAACTATATCCTGTTGCGGGCAATGAGACAGAGTCAGGAAGGCAGCAGAACCGGAGAGTCGAGGTTATTATTCTTGATGAAGGAGTAAGCCCTGAGCAGAAATTTCGTTAATTTATAGTATAAATGGAGGACAGCAATGGATAAAAACAGGTTGGCCGAAAAAATTCAATGGCTTGGGCATGACTGCATGAGGATTGATGCGGATTCCGTGATCTATTTTGACCCCTATGAAATCGATCCTGGCATCAATGCCTCAATTATTTTGATAACCCATGATCACTATGATCACTGTTCTATTGAGGATGTCAAAAAAATTCTGGGGCAGGATACCGTCATTGTCACGGAAAAAGACTCTGCGAAAAAGCTTGAAAAGCAACTTGGCAAGGCGTTTGAGGGCAAGATCGAGGTTGTAGCTCCAGGGCAGAGCATCACTGTCAAGGGGATCGTTATCGATGCTGTCCCATCCTATAACATTAACAAGAAATTTCATCCCAAAAACAAAAACTGGCTGGGTTTTGTGGTTTCAGTGCCGTCGAGCCAGTTGACAGAATCCGGCACGGAACAGCTTGCAAAATCCGGTACGGAACAGTTGGAAGATTCCGGCACAAAAGGCGATGTTATAAAGTTCTACCATGCAGGCGATACAGATCTTATTCCTGAAATGTCACAGATAAAATGTGATGTGGCATTTCTTCCGGTTTCAGGAACCTATGTCATGACTGCCAAAGAGGCGGTTTTGGCCGCTCTTGAAATCATGCCCCGACTTGCAATCCCCATGCACTATGGTGCCCTTGTGGGGACAGAAGAGGACGCACAGATTTTTCAAAAAGCTCTTGAAGGCAAGATTGAAACCTTGATTCTCAGGAAAGGAAGCTGAAATTTGATGTTTAAAAATGATGGAAAAACGGATAATTGCACGATAGAAACTTGTGATACTGAAGGGTTTGGAAAACTTTTTTTTGACCAGCGAGACCATGAGCTGATAAAAATAGTCAATGATCTTTATGACAGCCATAAATCCTTGAGTTATACAAAGAGACTGTTTTATCCTTTTTTCCATCCCCTTGGGATCAAGGAGATGGCTGAATCAAAAGGACTTCGTATCGCCTACTCGGTTGTCAATCTTCTCAATTCACTGGAAAGAGAAGATATGGATTACAGGCTCCAGGCGTTGAGGGGTTTGCGAAACGAGATTCTTGAAACCACTGTTGGAGCCATGCCAAAAAACTCGGCACGGGTGCTTCTTCAAATCATGAAGGAGCTGGTACGCAACAGGGGCAAATATGGCCGCCAGCTTGAACTTGCCCATGATTTCAGGAAAACCGCGTCTGGTAAACCAATCCTCATCCGGAACCAGCTTGCGAAATATCATCTTTTGGAGATGCCCGAAGAGTGGAATCAGGCCACATTTGATGACCATGTCCATGATGCCAACACCAAGGGGAGAAAAACTCCAACCCATCTTATTATGGATGCCTGGATTAAAGGCATCAGGCGTCTGCGGGTGATCTACTATCAGTATGTTGAGCCTCGTTTTGTAGCAGAGCTTTCAGAGGCTGCCCAGATAATGGGGATTGATATCCGCATCGGAATCGAGTTTACCGCAAGGTTCAGGGATCGTTTCGCGTCATTTATATGGGTATCCCGTGGCCTTGAGGATGTCCAGTCCTTTTTATGCTTTCTTGCCGAGCCTGATGTTATAAACTTCATGGAAAAAGGCAAGGATGTGATGAGGTATCAGGCAAAATATGTCCTGCGGGTGCTTGAGATGTTTAACAACACCCACAGACAGAGATTTATTGCAGATACCGGTATTGATCTTCCCCCACTTGACGCATCAAGGTTTATCGCATTTGTCGCGCCTGGCCAGGCATCCATGCTCCATCTTGGCGAATATATCCACTATCAGGCTGTTGCTGTTGTAAAAAGCCTTTTGACAACCACGGAAAACGAAGAAGAGCATATCAAATATCAAGAGCTTGTAAAAAAAACCGATACCCTTACAACCATCGAGATTGTCAACGAATATCTCACCCCCAAGAATTACCCCGGGATTCCTGATCCCTGGAAGCCAATGGATGGCCCTGATGTCCCTGAACGGCTTCGGCTTTCAATAGAGCAACTTCTTTTCCAGATATCCCAGTTGCATTGCAGCTTTAAAATTACACTCAACTTAAGTAATCTTAAAGTGGAGGATGTTCTTGAAATCCTCTATGTCGGCGATGGGCTTATAACCCGTCTGGAAATTTTTAACCTTAAGGATTACGCAGCCGGTATTACTGATCACATTCCCGCCATAAACGAACTTCAGCAGGTTATTAACGAGGGCAGCCTGATCAAACTCAAACGGCTGGTTCGCCATGTTATTCACTGCATGGAAAAAGTGGGGTATGCTGATGAGCATGACAGACGGGAAAAACTTGTAGAGATTCTTCACGATCTCGAATCTTTAAAAAGCATGTACAAGAGTGTTCCTCTCAAATCAAGAATAGGAAGCGATTCAACAGGCAGATCCCTGCTTGCCTATGGTATGGGGGTTGGAATCATAGAGACTCTGCCACCCAGAGCACGAAAGGAGATAGGGAAAAAGTCATCTTCCCGCCTGGTTATTCCTATTCATCTCAAAGTATATCCAAGTATAACCGCTATTCCCAGAACCAGTGTCGGAGGAATTCGTTCCGCGATATTTTCCATGTTGAGTGCCTTGCCGGGACTTGAATATCTTGGAGCAAAAAAAGTCAGGAAATGGATTGTCGAGGAGCACTCGACCACCATGGAGTATCCTGGCAATATAATAACGCTTGGCGGAGTGCAGCAGCAGAATATTGGAAGCGATCTGTCTCTTTCCATAGATGAAAAAGAGGGACAGGGTATTCGGCGATCCTGGGCAAACCTGAATACAGGCATCAAGAATTCTCTTAAAGTATTGATTGGATTTATTCCAGCATTTGCAACTTTTATGCTGACCAAGGACTGGTGGTTTCTGGCATGGTTTGGAGCATTTATCTGGTTTGGCATCACAGGTTTAAGAAACATTGTGCAGGCGGTTCTTGGGGGGGGAGGGATTATGCGATCTCCGCTTATGCGATGGAATGATTACGTAAGCTGGGAGCGTCTTACAGACTCGCTTCTGTTTACGGGATTTTCTGTTCCCCTGCTGGATTATCTTGTAAAGACTCTTCTTTTGAATCATGGAATGGGGGTCACAATATCCACCAATCCGGCAGTGCTCTACACAGTGATGGCTCTTGCCAATGGAATTTATCTTTCAAGTCACAATGCGTTCAGAGGCCTTCCGAGAGCCGCTGTTGTGGGCAATTTTTTCAGAAGCGTATTTTCCATCCCTATTGCCATCTTGTTCAGTACAATTACAGGCGGAATACTGACCGGAATGTCCGTTCCGGGTGTTGAAGATATTATCCAGAAATGGGCTGCTGTGATATCCAAGGCCGCATCTGACCTGGTTGCTGCCCTGATTGAGGGACCAGCCGACAGGTTTCAGAATATTGCACTCAGAACCCGTGATTACAAACGCAAATTCATAGAATTATTTGATTCATATTCCAAACTTGAACTGCTCTATCCTGACGCCGGAGAGCTGTCTATCCTTGAAGAGCCTGAAAAACTTTTAAACAGCAGCAATGCAGAAGTGCGTGATCTTATAACAGTGATGATAATAAACTCGCTTGATATGTTATACTTCTGGATGTACCAGCCAAGAGCCCGCACCACGCTTAAAGAGATGATCAGCCGTTTTACGCCGGAAGAGAGGCAGATATTCCTGCTTTCACAGAATCTTCTGGAGCAAGAGCAGCACATAAGCCGCCTTTTTGTGGATGGT
>JADFYT010000164.1 GCA_015232935.1 Desulfamplus sp. | reverse complement strand
GCCGGAAGAACTGATATTACTATTGGAACTGTTGCGTGGGTACCTTTTGAAAAAGAGACAGCAGCTGCTTTTAAAGAGCGAATAGTCAGGCGTATTGCAGATGCGATTATTCAGAACAGACTCTCTAAAGATGTGAGAAAAGAAGATAATCCTTTTTCAAATGCAGGGATATATTCAGGGACATTTCTTCAAAATATAAATTTTACGGCTATAACAGCTCAATGCTCACCCCAACAATGGCAGGAGAGCCTGGGACTTATAGAAAGAACACTTCGCAGGGCTCTGGAACATGGTTTTACAGAGCCTGAACTTGACCGTGTAAAGGCAGATTTTCTTTTGGGTCTTGAAACTGCCATCAAGGAGGCTTCAACCCGTGAGAGCACTTCTCTTGCACGGGAGATAATCTCAAGCCTCAACAGAAACAGAACATACATGTCACCTCAACAGGAGAATGATATTTTAAGACCGCTGGTTGAAAAATTAACCATTGATGATGTTAACAAAGCATTTTCAGATAACTGGTCAGCCTCGCACAGACTTATCGAAGTGACTGGAAACACTGTTATCAAGCCTCAAGGCAGTACTCCTGAATCCCTTGTTTTAAGCAAATACCATGAGAGTCAAAAAATTGCTCTATCTCAGGTTGCAGATAACGAAAGTGTTCTTTTTCCCTATCTGCCGGAACCCGGGAATATAGCGAAAATTGTAAAAGACAAGCTTGTTGACTCCGTTGGAATAAGGATTGTTGAATTTAAAAACGGGGTAAGGCTCAACATAAAAAAAACCGATTTTAAAAAAGGTGAGTTTGTCTACAGGGTTGATTTTGGCAAAGGTAAAAAAGCAGAACCCTGGAAAAAACCCGGCCTTGCACTTCTGACCCAGGGCATAATCAATGAAAGTGGTGTGGGAAAACTGACACGCGATGAACTTGAGACTTCGCTTGCTGGAAAAAATATCAACTTCAGTTTTAATGCAGATGCGGGTTCCTTTGTCTATTCAGGCTCTTGCGATCCCAATGAGACAACGTTGCTGTTTCAGCTTCTTCATACACTGATAAAGGATCCCGGCTTTGACAAGGAGGCCGTTGTCCTGTTCAAAGAACGTTACAGACAGATGTTTCAGGAATTTTTAAGTACTCCGGAAGGCATGATGCAGTTCAAGGGCGAGGCTTTTATGGCAGGAGGTGACACTCGCTTTGGCATGCCTACGTTCGAGCAGATAGCCTCTTTGGATATAGAAGATGTAAAACAGTGGATAATGCCGTTTTTCAGAAGTCCGGATATGGAAATTTCAGTGGTGGGCGACCTTGATGTTGACCAGATTATTGCTTCCGCATCAAAATATTTTGGTACACTTCCACTTAAAAAAAGATCTAATCCTGTTGCTTATGAAAAACGTGACCACCTTGTTTTTCCCGAGGGTGGCAATATAGAGTTCCAGGTTGACAGCAAGATCGAAAAGGCTCTTGTAGTCATGGCATTTCCCACTGATGATTTCTGGAATATCAAGCAGACTCGCAGATTGAACATCATGTCCAAAATACTTTCAGAAAGACTGAGAAAAACCATTCGCGAGGAGCTGGGTGCAACATACTCTCCTTATGCGTACAACGATTCATCCCAGATATATGAAGGCTATGGAGTTCTTCGTGCTGTTGTTACAGTGGCACCGGATAAAGTGGATGACATGATTGCCCATATGAACATAATTGCGGATTCCATGACAAATCAGAATATAACCGATAGAGAACTTGACCTTGTGCTTGAACCCATCTGGACATATATAAAAGATATCAGGAGAACAAATGGGTACTGGCTTGACTCGGTTATGGCGGGTTCCAGGCACCATTCTCAAAAAATCGAGTGGGCAGTTACCATGGATGAAGACTACCGATCTGTTTTGCTGGATGAGATACAGGAGCTTGCAGAAAAATTCTGTAACAGGGGGCGTGCGGCATTTATTGTGATTCAACCGTCAACTGCATCGAATTGAGTCTTTTTTGTCTTAGAGTCTCACGAATGAATTTATCCAGTGCAAAGATCTGTCTGAAAGTAAGCTCTGCAAACTCCATTCTCATCTTTCTTATTTCCATTAAATGTTCCAGGGAGATCTGGCTGAAATCCACCTCTTCAATGGTGATTGCAGGTGCCTCTTTTAACAGGGGAATATCTCCTTCCATTTGGGTATCTCCAAGGTAATAGCCATAACTGCCCAGAAAAATGGATCGTTCCTGAACAGAAGACCTGTTATCTTCCCTGTCAATATATTTAAAGACAAGGCCGCCATGGCTTATATTCACAATCTGGCCAAGTTTATAGGATGACGGGTTTATGGCAGCATATGACTCGCTTCTTGCGTGGTCTGTTCCTTTTTTTCTTTTTCTGGTTGTTTTCCGCCCGGTAACTGTCTCTTTATCCATAATTCTCCTTGAATGCCAAATGCACTATTTATACGTGATTATGAAATCATAAACCCTGTTTATTATCTGGTGGTTTTCATATTATGTATGGCCATGTTTTGTCAAATCATTATAAAGCTCACCTTCAATTTTCCGTGAACTGCTTTAGATTACGATCTTTTTTTACCTTTGCCGGATCAAATACCCTTCCGTTTATAGTGATATATACTCCTGGCGGCAAGATCTGAACAGCTGCTACAGCACCACCCAGATTAAAGGAGGCATCACTGGATTTAAAACACGCAGGCTCCATTGCTCCGGTAAGAACAATGACTTTTGATTCTATTTTCTTCAATACCATGGCCGTTTCCACCATTGTGTCTGTGCCGTGAGTAATGACAATATGGTTGCTCTCTTCTTTTAAAATGGCATCGTGTATCATGTTCCGATCTTCAGGTGTCATGTCAAGAGAGTCTTTTTTCAAAAGAGATACCACTTCGTAGTCAAAATTTACCCTTGCCTCCTTTATTATATTCTCTATTCCTGGAGGACCTACCTGGTAATTGCTCAATGCGTCAAAATAGACCTTGTCAATAGTCCCGCCAATAGCAAAAAATTTTATCTTCATCTGCTTTACCTCTCTTCGTGTACAGGTGATTTTTTGTCACAACAACATGCTTCATGGTAACAGCTTGTCTCTGTCAGCTTTTGCATATTTCATTAAAGGTGGATAGAGAGACTTCATAGCTGAACCCTCTGTTTTTAAGATAACTCATTACTTTTTTTTTAAGCTTCTCATTATCATGGCCTTGCCATAAGTTGAGCCTGGATTGCACCGCAGACAAGGCTGAAGAATATTCATCAATATCCATAATGGATGACTCTATTATTTCTGCTTCAATTCCCTTTTGTCTGAGCTCAAACGCGAGTGCAAATTTTGATTTTGGCTTGAATCTCTCTCTTTGCTCCACAAACATTGAAGCAAATTCTCTGTCATTTACAAGATTTTCATTTTCAAGCCTTGCAATGGTATTGTGGATATCATCTTCATCAAAACCTTTTTTTGCAAGATATTGCCTTATTTCATATTTGCTTCTTGCTCGTGGTACAAGATATCGTATGGATGCGTTATAGACTTTAGTCAGGTTTTTTGTATTCATGGTTCCGTCAAACCTTCATGGCCATTATAAGGCTGCTCCAAATCATTAAAATTATAATGCATTTTCATTGTAAATACGCCTTGTCCTTCTGTACTGTAATTACCGTATAGCCTCAAATGGAGTCCGTTTCTCTGTTTGAGGCAAAGGATGCCAGCAGATATTCAGGCTTGCGAGCTCTGCTTGATCCTGCTGTCTTATAATAGAGTGATATGTAATGGGCAATCCTGATGGTTTGCTTATTTCCGTATGAGATATGATGGTATCACCATAAAGTGACTCTTTATTGAAAACAACATCAATCACAGCGGGAAAAAATCTGGATAAAACCTCTTCAGGAACAGTTTCTACTGCCCACTCGACAAATATGGCATTATTGACATGTCCGTTCAGATCAAGGTCATGCATCCTTACTTTAAAGGGTAACTGATAATGGATTTTTTCAGGTTTGATAATTTCTGGGAAACAGGAGTCAACCCCCTGATCTCCATGTTCACAACTATTTCTATCGTCCATAAACCTGCTAAGTCGTACCGGACGCCCGTTTTTTTTGTTGATCATCACCCAGCAAGCCCTTGCATCGACAAGTTTCTTGCCTGGATTCTTGTTTTTTGTCCCATACTCTGTTTGATCTTGATATTTTTTATTTTCTGTTGAGTATTCTTTACTTGAGTCAGGGGGAAAAGTATCTCTTGCCTTATCATTTTCCGCTGTTATAGTAAGGTTTCGTATTTCATAGAGGTTCCTGCACGAAAAACGATATGTTCTTATGGTTATCTTGTCCTGCCAAAAAGGGTGGTCAA
Source organism: Desulfamplus sp. (assembly GCA_015232935.1). GTDB lineage: Bacteria > Desulfobacterota > Desulfobacteria > Desulfobacterales > Desulfobacteraceae > Desulfamplus. The sequence goes on along the minus strand of JADFYT010000164.1, from coordinate 1,392 downwards.
GAATCTCGATATGGTAACGAAAAATAACCCATCCAAGATTTTTCCTTGCCAGATCAAAACCTGATACACCCATATGTGCGGCGTGTTCTGAAGCTGTGTCCTGCAGAAAATTCATGATACTTACAATTTTCAGGATTCCCTGCTTGCCAATGGCTGAATAGCCTATATTGAGTTTTTTTTCGTAAATCATAATACGTTATGTTTTCTGTTTTTAATTGCTGTTTTATCTGTCTGAATCAAGCGGGCATAGTAACATAGCCCTTACTCTAATGATTTGGTAATGACTTGGTTATTTGATCCCCATACCATAAGCCTTCCACACAAGTCCAGCCAATTTGCTTTCTTTGGCATTAACAGAATTCAAGGAATCCTTTACACGCTATGATATGGAATCCATAAGCAGTCAGTTGACATCTAAAATCAGAATGCGTTTTCATGGTAAAATAATATTTGGAAAAACAGGCACTGTAATGTTATAAATAATTTGATTATACAAACTTATAGTTTTATACTTCCAAATTTGTTTTCCATGGTATGATATTTTTTCGGCAGCCTTTGATTCTGGCAGCCCTGAATCACGAGTAATCATACGCTAAATACAATTTTTTACAGGAATTAAAGATGAAAACCATTTATAAACTATTCAGAGTGGATAAAAGCAGAATAGGATTCTTGAAATTTATCTTTGAAGCTCATGACGGCCTCGCAGTAATTACAACCCTTGATCCACAGGATGGACTTGTCAGGTTTGCGATTGCTCCTGGATGCATGGAGGATGTTCACGCTGTTCTTGCTGATCTGAAAAAGGATATTGCCATTCATGAATTATAACGGCGATTCAGATTATATGAATAATATAAAATATGGCACAAGCGAAAACACTACGATGGCTTACCCGAGTCATAAGGGGTACGCATATGTTTATACCATAGGCTGCCAGATGAACACTTATGATTCCGAGAAGATACACGCGGTTCTCGGAAGTCTTGGATACAACAGGACAGATAAACTTGAAAACGCTGACATTGTTGTCTGCAACACCTGCTCGATACGGGAAAAAGCCCAGGAAAAAGCCTTCAGCTTCCTTGGTACTGTTGCCGGAAAAAAACGTAAAAAACCTGATCTTATTTCGATCATGTCCGGGTGTGTGGCTCAGCAGGAGGGTAAAAATGTATTTAAACGGATTCCACATCTTGACATAGTCATGGGAACCCAGGCATTTTCAAGACTTCCCGGCCTGATATCAATGGCACTGTCCGGCCAAACACAAATCGCAGACACCCGGCAGAACAATGAAATCTTTGAATCCATGCCTGATTTTACAACTCTTGATCGTGACAAGGTCTCAAGATTTATAACTATAATGCAGGGGTGTGATAATTTTTGTACATA
>JADFYT010000163.1 GCA_015232935.1 Desulfamplus sp. | reverse complement strand
TCAATGCTGTCAATAGTCATATAGCCCTCATGTAATGTATGTGGTTTACTCTTCGTGCGTGGTTTACTCTTCTTTTTGTGCGTGGTTTATTGCTTTTTATTGGTAATACCATGCAATAAAACACCATTAATTTAACCTTGTCAACAACAATGGTGTGATGGTTGAAAAAAAACCAACGTGCCTCACAACAAGCCAAATCAATCTAAAATATAGATATTTATAATGTTTACAATAGATTAAAAATAAACTCAAAATATTTGTTTTTTTGCTTGACAATAGATATTCATTCCTCTAAATATTGGTCATACCATTTTGGTAAAAAATTGTGTCTCTTTAACCTGACCTGAAAACGACCATATACCCCCAACAAAGCTTCCAGATTCTTTATCATGCGAAGCGATCAGGATACAAAGACATGACAGTTAAATTCATCACTATCCAAACCCATTAACGGAGGAGACTTAAAAATGAAAAAGTCCTTAAATTTTGTTATTGCCTGTCTGATAACAATCTGCCTTGCTGTACCAAACCTGTCCGCTGCTGAAAAGCGCGAAAAATTTGGAGCTGACAAACGCCACGATCAAGTTGCAAAGCTTAAAGTAGAGACAAGCGACAAGAAATTTCGCTGGAAAATGGTTATGCCCTGGTCCAAAGGCCTGCTTTTCTACGATCTTGCAGTTCATTTTTGCGATACAGTCAGACTTGCCTCTGGCGGAAGGCTTGACATAAAGCCATTTTCAGCGGGAGAGCTTGTTCCTGCCATGGAAATATTTGACGCAGTAGGAAAAGGCTCATTTGAAGTAGGACACGACTGGCCGGGATACTGGCAAGGCAAAAACGAGGCGTTCATCCCCTTTGGATCAGTGCCTTACGGACTGGATGCTGAGCTTTACAACATCTGGCTCTATGAAAGAGGCGGGCTTGAAATGATGCAGGAACTTTATGGACGATATGGCCTTTTTGCTCTCCCTGGTGGTCAGGTCGGTCAGGAGATGGGGCTTGCGTCAAATAAAGAGGCGAACACAATGGAAGAGTTCAAGGGAATGAAAATCAGGACTGCCGGCTGGTATATGGATATCTTGAATAAACTTGGTGCGTCCGCGGTTGCCATGCCAGGCGGCGAAATATATCTTTCTCTCCAGACAGGAGTTCTTGATGCCGCCGAGTTCTCGTCACCTGCTATCAACTGGCCAATGGGGTTTGACGAAATTACCAAATACATCATCCAGCCCGGTGTTCATCAACCCGCCTGCCAGAGTGCTGTTTTCTTTAACAAGAAAAAATATGACGAGCTGCCTGATGACCTTAAATGGATCATAGATACTGCCGCAAAAGAGACCCAGCTATGGAGCTACAGCTGGATTAACAACCTGAACGCAGAAGCTATACGTAAATTCAAGGAAAAAGTTCAGGTTATAAAGATGGATGATGCGGCCATTATTGAATTTGCCAAAATTTCAAATGCCTATCTTGAAGAGAAAAAAGCAGCCAATCCTGATGTCAAAAAGATTCTCGATTCCCAGGAAGCCTTGAAAAAAGATTTCGCAGACTGGAGAGAGTCAAGAAGTGGAGCTACCCCCTGGCCGCAGGATCAGTTTGTAGGCGGAAAGCTACATGAATAGTTGATAAAAAATGTAGCTTTCCAGATCAGATAACTACCATGCCCTGATAGGCACAACCCCACCCTTTACAAATATCTCCGGAAAGAGGGAACGATTTTCTCCCCCCCTTTTTCTGGAGATATTCCTTAAGTATGATTATTAACGAAGCGGAATTATTAACGGAATTGAAACCCAAGGTGAACATATGTTAAAATTATCTGAAATCTTAGATAAAATAATTATAAAGCAGGGGCAGCTCATATCCTACCTTATTCCTATTCTTGTGATTATCACGGGATTTGAGGTTTTCGCACGATATGTATTGTCATCACCCACTGTATGGGGTCTTGAATTTACAACCTTTCTTTTTGGTATCCATTTTGTGATGGGCTTTTCCTACACTGAATACTTTGGCGGCCATGTCAATGTGGATATTGTCTCATCACGCATGTCACCAAAAGCACAGGCGATTCTGTGGATTGCGGCAACAGTTCTTTTTACCCTGCCGGTGACAGCACTTCTTATCTACGGTGCGATTGTATATGGTTATGAGTCAGTCAGTATCTGGGAGAGAAACTCAACAGCATGGACTCCCTATATATGGCCGGTCAAACTGTTTATACCGGCTGGTTTTATCTTGCTCTTCATGCAATTGCTGTCAAATGTCATCAAAAAAATTAACTCTCTTAAAACATTGTAAAAAGGGGTGGTGCATGAGTCCTGAACTTATGAGTTTAATGATGTTTATTCTGCTTGCCTTGTTTATTCTGACAGGAATGCCTCTTGGATTTGCTCTTGCGACAACAGCAACAATTACAGGGCTTATAGATTACGGATTCAATATTCCGGCATTGGTCGGAGTTTTCATGAACAATACCTGGGGGGTCATGGGCAACATTATCATTGTTGCTGTTCCCCTGTTTATTCTGATGGCACAGCTCCTTGAGCGATCCCAGATTTCAGAAGCACTTTTTGAGGCTCTTTATATTGTTGTGGGCAAAGTCAACGGAGGGCTTGGAATTGCCGTAGTTATCGTATGTGTCATACTTGCCGCGACAACCGGAATTGTAGGGGCATCTGTTGTTGGAATGACCCTTCTTGCCGTTCCAACCATGCTTGAAAAAGGCTACCAGAAGGAGATGATATCAGGCATAGTCTGTGCGGGTGGAACACTTGGCATTCTTATTCCGCCAAGTATCATGCTTGTTGTTTACGGTGGATTGACCGGGTTGAAAGAGACCTCTGTGGGCAATCTGTTTGCCGGTGCGGTTATTCCTGGATTTATACTCGCGATACTTTATCTTGCCTATGTTGCCATAAGATGCAATATCAATCCCAAACTTGGTCCTCCCATAAGTTCTAAAGAGGCTGCGAAGTACAGTGCAACTGACAAGATCATGATGACGATGAAGTCTCTTGTTCCCCCTCTGTTTCTGATTCTTTCGGTCATGGGGACTATTTTGTTTGGAATCGCAACCCCTTCCGAAGCAGCAGCACTTGGTGTAATAGGTGCCGCTATACTTGCGGCTGTTTACAGAAAACTCTCCTGGGAAGTTATAAAGCAGTCAAGCTACAACACCCTCAAGATAACATCCATGGTGATGATGCTTTTTGTATGCGGAAACCTTTTCAGCTCCGAGTTTTTGGCAATAGGCGGCGGAGATGTCATTACAGACCTTTTAGTCGGCGGTACCTTGAAAGACTACCCCATGGTTGTTATGGCCATCATGCTGTTTGCAGTCTTCATCCTTGGAATGTTTATTGACTGGGTTGCCATTCTTCTGATTACAATACCAATTTTCCTTCCAATCACAATGGATTTAGGCTTTGATCCTCTGTGGTTTTCCATGCTTATCTGTATTACACTCCAGACATCATTCCTGACCCCGCCTTTTGGATACTCACTGTTTTATTTTGCGGGAGCTGCCCCTGAGGGCAAATACAACATGCTCGCTATTTATAAAGGTGTCATGCCTTTTATCTTTTTACAGCTCGCAGGCATTATTCTATGCGTTATTTTTCCGTCCATAATAACCTATCTTCCCAATCTGTTTTTTGGCCAGTAGGCTTTTACCATGAAAATGCATTTTTGTTTTCATGATTCGGGGTGGCCATACAACGTCCATGAAGGTTTATTCAAGACGATCTTCCATGTAGAGCAGTTTGTAAAATAACAAAAAATAATATAATGAGGATAGCATTGGAAACAATAGATATTGTCACCGAATTCAAGGAAAAAGCATCTCTTGTTTCGGCAGTTATCCATGAAGCCGAGAAGATAGAGGATGCTTTTGATATAGCAGTATCATTATGCAATGAAGTTGAAAACAGGCTATGCAATATAACAGAAGCCAGACTACGCAATGCAACTGAAACCAGGTTATGCAATGTAATGGAAAGTAAAAAAATGGGAATTATCGCCGCCCCTGAACTTGATAACTCCATGTTTGAACTTTTAGAAAAAAGATGCCTGGCAAAAGGGATCTCCCTGATTCAAAATCAGTTGCGAGGCCATGCCAGCGGCATTGAGATCGGCCTTACATTTGCTGATTTTGGAATCGCTGAAACCGGAACAGTCGTTGTCTGTTCAGATTCTGAGGATAAACGCCTTGCGACCATGATAAGCGATATTCATGCCGTGCTGCTCTACAAGTCTGATATCAGGGCGTCTGCCCTTGATATGGCAGACGAGTTGGCTGCTTTGACACAAAGAACATCGTCTTATACAGCCTTTATCACAGGCCCTAGCAGAACCGCAGATATTGAACGGGTATTGGCAATAGGTGTTCACGGACCTCTTGAGCTTCATATTATTCTTCTTGAAGGCACTTTACACAATATTTCTGCAAAGGGTCAAAAAATGGAGGTGCAATAACAGTAATGAAAACGAGTGAGACCCTGAAGCACAATGAGACCCTCAAAGAGTATAAAAACAGAATTGACACCGCTCTTGATAACCAGTTCCTGCGATCCGCAATGGATAAATTCGCTGTCGCCTATCGCGAAAGCAGAAAAAACGCATTTGCCGGAATGGATATTGAAGGGTTGATTGCTGAAGTTGCCGATATCAAAAAAGACGCAATCAAAAACGGCGACAGGCTGTTTGAGCAGTTTAAATCCGTGGCTGAAAAAAACGGAGTCCATGTTCACCTTGCAGCCACAGCCCAGGAGGCGAATCAAATGATTGCAAAGATCGCCAGGGATAACGACTGCCGCAAAATCATAAAATCAAAATCCATGACTGCCGAAGAGACACACCTCAACAAATGGCTTGAAAGAGAAGGTCTTGAGGTGACTGAAACCGACCTTGGCGAATGGATTGTCCAGCTTCGTCATGAAGGCCCGTCCCATATGGTCATGCCGGCGATTCACCTCTCCCGTTTTCAGGTGGCGGAGCTTTTCTCGGGAGTTACCGGAAAAGAGCAGGATGCTGAAATAGCAAAACTTGTAAAGGTTGCAAGAAAAGAGCTGAGACAAAAATTCGTTGAAGCGGACATGGGTATTACCGGAGCCAATTTTGTTATTGCCAATACCGGAACCATAGGTATTGTAACCAATGAGGGAAACGCCCGCCTTGCCACCACTCTTCCAAAGGTACATGTGGTTCTTGCAGGTATTGACAAACTTCTTCCATCTATCAAGGATGCCCTGACCGTGGCAAAGGTACTTCCTCGTAATGCCACCGGCCAGAAACTCACATCCTATGTCACATGGATTACAGGCCCCTCCGAATATAACGGTGGAAGACAAAATAGTGCAGACATCAGTAATAACACACCAGATAACTGTAATAATCCGGATAACACAGCTAACCCTTCAGACAGCATTGCTAACCTTTCGGGCAGCAGCATAAACTTTTTGACCAGGAGTGCGACCGGTTCAGTCAAACGGGAGATGCATATTGTTTTTCTGGATAATGGTCGCAGGAAAATAGCATCAGACCCTGATTTCGCACAGGTTCTACAGTGTGTCCGGTGCGGAGCGTGTGCAAATGTATGCCCTGTTTACAGAATGGTTGGAGGGCATACGCTCGGTTATATTTACATAGGTGCCATCGGTCTTATCACCACCTATTTCTTCCATGGTGCTGACAATGCAAAAAATTTAGTGCAAAACTGCACCAACTGCGGGGCATGCAAGGCTGTATGTGCCGCTGGCT
>JADFYT010000162.1 GCA_015232935.1 Desulfamplus sp. | reverse complement strand
GACGCTATTGTACCCGCAAGAAATGAAATGAACGTCACTTGCATTGGTGCACCTATGTGTTTTCTGAGAAGGGTGTTAAGTGCAACCTGAACAGGAATGACAAGACCACCTGATATTATCGCCATTATGTAAATCAATCGGTTCATAAGTTATTTTTTACCTGTATACTCGATGTTCGAGTTTTTAAAGGTTGGCAACGACCATTCTCCTTCATTACAATCAGGCAGCTTTTGGGGAAAAGCTTTCCAAAGAAGTTTCTGGCTCCATTTTAGGGAAAATATTACTGCTCATATGTTTAGTTGAAGGATTGAGAGGAATAACGTTACTGATATGCTCTTTTGGTGTATCAATTTTTTTCATTGTTAATGCCATCTTTGCCTATATGTTTGGTCAGCTTGCTACATCTTCATGACCTTTCCAGTTCTCAAAGAAAACCTCTATCAACCAGCGTAAAACGTATGCCTGGACAATATCCACAGTTCTCCACCTCAAATCTGATGACAATAAATACAGTAGTTTTTCCTCATCCGGATACCGGATGAGGAAAACAAATCGTTTTGCGTTGTGGGCTTCTACATATAAACGGGCAGATGATATGGCAATAATTTCTCCAAATTGGCTCTTTCAAAACGCTTCCAGCAGATACTGTTGGTTAAAAGTGCGGCACTGAGGCAAAATGCCAACCAAAGTTTTTGTTTATTCGATAAGCTGCAATCTGAATGAGCTTTAATAAGTTCCTGATTTATGTGTTCAACGTAATCGTGAATAAAAGGGAGTGGACTATATCAAATTTCTCCAATTTACCGTGAAAACAGATTATGGTTTTAATGCTTGGGGGTGGCTGAAAACCGGCCATGAGCGTTTAGGTCTGCTCAATGTCGGTATAAAGATCGCTACAGCATGGAATTAAAAACTACTCCTGTGTAACACGAATCACCTCTTCCATGCTGGTGATTCCCTGTAAAACCTTGGATATTCCATCCTGACGAAGTGTAGCCATCCCCTGCCCCAGAGCTGTTTTTTTGATCTGGTTTGCGTCAGAGGTAGTCAGAATGACATTCTTGATTACATCATCAATCTCCATGATTTCAAAAATAGCCTGCCGTCCGGTGTATCCTGTGCCAAAACATCGAGGACAACCTGCCGGGCGAAAAATCTCTTTTTCAGCTACATTCAGAGTTTTCAATACATACTCTTCATTTAAAGCCTGTTCTCCCGCCTCAATAAGAGATCTCTCTGCGGCATCCGGTATATATCCTGACTTGCAGTACGGACACAAAACCCGCACTAACCTCTGGGCAGCAATGGCCTTGACAGACGAGGTTATAAGATATGGCTCGACCCCAAGATCAACAAGCCTTGTAACAGCCCCTGGAGAGTCATTTGTATGGAGCGTGGAAAATACAAGGTGACCGGTGAGGGCAGACTGTATGGCGATCTCGGCAGTCTCGAGGTCTCGTATCTCTCCTACAAGAATAACATCAGGGTCCTGCCTTACAATGGATCTTAAACCCTTGGCAAAGGTCATGCCGATTTTGCGGTTCACCTGAATCTGTCCTATCCCCTTGAGATTATACTCAACCGGATCTTCAATGGTTATGATGTTTTTATCCGGAGAGTTTATTGTGGACAGAGCCGCGTAAAGTGTGGTTGTCTTGCCGCTTCCTGTGGGGCCTGTGACAAGAACAATGCCGTTGTTCAAAGAGATCAGCCTGTTGAATATCGCCAGATGACCAGAAGATATTCCGGATTGTGACAGCTCAAGAAGAGTTCCGGATTTATTCAAAAGTCTCATTACAAGACGCTCACCAAATGATGTAGGAACTGTCGAGACACGAATATCAATCTTCTGCTGCCCCATTCTCACCTCCAGCCTGCCGTCCTGGGGAATTCTCTTTTCCGCGATATCCATATCTGCCATAACCTTTATGCGTGAGACAAGGGCAGATTGAATCCATTTGGGAGGCTCAAGCAGATCGTACAGGATACCATCAATACGGTATCGTATCTTAATGCTATCCTGAAAAGGCTCAATATGGATATCACTGGCGTTTGCCTTTACGGACTGGGAGATCATGTGGTTAACCAGCCGTATAACCGGAGCGTCACTTGTATCATCCAGAAGATCAGAGGTCTCTTCAATTGCCTTGATGATTGTTGTTCCGTTCTCCTCCATGTTTTCCACAAGCTGTCTGGCACTTTCTGTGGTCTGGTGATACAGATTATTGATGGCAGAGAGAATCTCGCTTTTCGGGGCAAGGAGAATCTGATATTCGGAAAGATTTAAAAAAGACGCTATATCATCGACAGGAGAGAGATCGCACGGGTTGTTCAGGGCAATAAAGATTGACAAGTCTTCCCTCGCAACCGGGACCATACAGTATTTTTTAAGAAAATGGATGGATATATGTTCTGTAAAACCATGTTCGACAAGAGGCTCTGTAAGATATAGATTTCCCTGGGAAATATTCTGGATATATGGCAGACAGTAAATGAGACCAATGATCTCAAGTACCAGATCCTCTTCAAGGATGGCAGATGTCAGAAGAGCATCTGTGAAGAGAGCGGGGTCTTGATTATATTGCCTTGTAATCTTTTCAATGTTGTCAGAAGAGAGATCAATTTTATCTGATAGAATTTGCAGGAATTTGTTAATCAAATTGTTTTACCGTGAAAACAGATATTAATTTTCATGGCCGGGAATGACTTGATTCCGGCCATGAGCTTTTACCGTTAAAATAGATTTGCCAGACAAAACATCAACCCTGTGCAGAAAAAGCATCAACCCCTGTTTGCAAAAGAGCGGATTACAAGTTTTCTGCAAAGATCAAGAGGAATAATCAAAAGTGCCAGCGAAACGATCAGAAGCCACTCATTGAGCACAAGACCGTAAGTTCTCAATATCACGCCTCCGGCATAGGTCATTACAATCTGTATTCCAAGAATTGATGACATGACCTTTATAAATCCTGTATTCTGGTTGATGTGCTCAAAAAGGTTCAATGTGTCTGTCCTTGCATTCAGTCCGTTAAGTATGCTTATGAACACAAAGAATGAGAAAAATCCGGTATATAGATACATATCATGGCTTCCGTCAGGCCCGAACCTGAAAAAATCGGCTATTGTGTCTGATGTGAGGAAAAAGATACTCAATACAGATATAAAGACACCACCTGTCAGGATTGAACTCCACATGTCTGTTGACACGATCTTCTCGTCACGCCGTTTTGGCAGCTCGTTCATGTATCGTTTCAGGGCAGGCTCACCACCAAAGGCAAGAGCGGCAAGAGTATCCATGACCAGATTTACCCAGAGCATCTGGGTGATGGAAAGCGGCTGGACAAGTCCTATCAATGGGCCTATAAAAGATATAAGAACAGCACTGACATTGATTGACAACTGGAACACAATAAACTTTCTGATGCTCTTGAAGATTGTTCGCCCGTAGAGCACAGCCTTTTCAATCGAGATAAAGTTATCATCCAGAATAACAATGTCGCCGGCCTCCTTGGCAACTTCTGTCCCGCTTCCCATTGCAAAACCGACATCTGATTTCTTTAGTGCAGGTGCGTCGTTCACCCCGTCACCTGTCATTCCAACCACAAGGTTCAGCTCCTGTGCAACTTTGACAAGACGGCTCTTGTCTGTAGGCAAAGCTCTTGCAATCACTCTGATTTCGGGAAGAAGTTTTTTAAGCTCATCATCTGACATTTTTTGAAGATCTTCAGATGTCAGAACCGCGTCTTCCCCGTTTTGAATCAATCCCGACTCCTTTGCAATTGCAATAGCAGTCTCTTTTCTGTCTCCGGTGATCATTACCACCTGAATACCTGCACCCTGCACCTCTTTTATGGCTGATACAGCTTCAGGTCTTACCTCGTCCCTTATACCCACAATGCCCACAAGGGTCATCTCGGTTAAAGGCTTGTCCTCTTCAAGAGCCTCTTGTGACGTGGCAAGTGCAATGACCCTTATCGCTCTTTCGGCAAGGTCGTTCATGGTCTGCTCAAGGCTTGCCGCATCGGCATCTGTAAATTCTTTTATCTGGCCGGAATGGCTGTAGTATGTCCGGCACTGCCCTATTATTTTTTCAGGTGCTCCCTTTATCAGGGTCAGGTTGTGGCTATTGTTGTCAATAGTCTCCGTACCGTTACTCCGGCTAATTGTACTATTGATCAGGTTTGCTGATTTTATCTGGGTTGCGGAGAACTTCCTGTCACTGCTGAATGGAATGGAAAAGACCTTTTCCACCTGGTTATTGGCACCTTGTCCCATATTTATGAATCCAACCAAAGCTCTTTCAGTTGCATTACCCCCGATAACCTTGCAGCTTTCGTTATCAGTGCAAAAAAGTGCGTTTGTATTATGGATAATTGATATATGCAGCAGATCCTTGAGCTCTTTTACAATATCATCAAACTTGTTGAATACTTTATTGTCACCGCTTATAAAATTTATAACCTCAAGCTGCCCCTTGGTGATTGTACCGGTCTTGTCGGAAAAAAGAATATTCAGACTTCCGGATGTCTCGATACCAACAAGTTTTCTGACTAATATGTTATCATTTAGCATTTTTCTCATGTTCATGGAGAGAACCATGGCAATCATCATGGGAAGCCCCTCTGGTACTGCCACAACAATAATAATAACCGCAAGTATTACGGCATTGACAATATCATTGACAGGGTTTTGCCAGACTCCGACATAAGCAATTATTCTGACCATATCAAAACCATTTTCCAGGACAATTTTCTTGAAGATAAATGCCACAGCGATCAAGGTACCGCCAATATAGCCAAACAGGCTTATGGAGTGGGCAAGGTCTGCAAGTTTTACCTTTAACGGGCTGTCACGGTCATCAGTCTGCATCTCCAGGGCGAGCTTGCCATATTCGGTACTGTCTCCAACGCTTTTAACAACCATGGTCGCCTCGCCCGAACAGACCACGGTTCCGCGAAACAGCTTGTATGGATCAAGAAAATCTACACTCTGGCTCTCATCCCTGTAATTTGCAGGAGCTTGATTTTTTTTGGCTTCTGCCGACTCTCCGTTAAGTGTTGCCTGATCCACCTTGAGATTGCCGGTGTGGATAATGCCGTCTGCCGGAATCTTGTCACCGGGCTGCAAAACCACAAAATCCCCTGCAACAATATCATCAATATAGATTTCAGTGATAGTTCCGTCCCTGAACACTTTGCACTTTATTTTTGAGGCATCTTCCTGAAGCTGCTGAAAGGTCGCCTCGTTTTTATGTTCAGACCATGTTCCTACAAGTGTTGCAAGAAGAACGGCAACAGCAATTCCAACAGACTCGTACCAGTGTGCCTTGCCCAGAAAGACAAAGATAATGTTAATAGCAAGCGCTACCAGAAGTATCCTGATAATGGGATCCTCAAAATTTCCTTTATACTTGTCCCAGAAACTCTCAACTTCCTGTTTAGTCAACTGGTTTGAGCCATATTTATTTCTGGCTTCAAGAACAGCCGACGACGATAACCCCAAAATTTTGTTGTCCATTAGTTCCTCTGTGTTATAATTTTTCTGTTTTTCAGTTTATTGTTTCAACTTTTTTATTATGGATTTTGCCAAATCTTCATTTATTTCGACATGGCGAGGTACTGGCTGAGATTGTTTTGTTGCAGGATTTGTGTACCAGTCATGCGAGCCTCCATGCCTTACAAGAACACATCCCATTTCCTGAATTATTTTAATAAGTTTTCGCCTTTTCACTAAACCAATACCAACTCTTCCACTTTTCTGATATATGGAATTTCATCAGATTCAA
>JADFYT010000161.1 GCA_015232935.1 Desulfamplus sp. | reverse complement strand
ACTCAAATCATAATTATTTGATATTATTATCATATTAAACTATAGATGCAGGTAAAAACTTTAGCACTGGTACTTAAGTGTCGACTGGCAAATAAAGTCTGAAGTCTGTATCTGCAAAAGAGATCCTTTTGCGTTACAACATTGTCAATGTTCGCTTAATCTCCCATGGGGTTACATGTCTCATGAACTCTGCCCATTCGGTTTTTTTCAGCCTTACATACTCATTGGCAATAGGTCCAAGACCGCTTCTTGCAACATCATCAGCTTCAAGTGCCTCAATTGCCTCAAGCAGATTCTGGGGAAGAAGTATCATTCCAAGCTCCTTTCTCTCTTTTATGGATAGATTCCAGATATTTTTGCCCATGATGGCCTCTCCAGGGTCAATCTCGTTTTCAATGCCGTCCAGCCCTGCTGCGATATTTACTGCAAGAAGCAGGTAAGGATTGACCATACCCGATGGTGAGCGGTCCTCCATGCGGTTGGGGCTGGGGCACCTGAAGAGCTGGGTTCTGTTATTATCACCGTATGACGCAAAAGAGGGTGTCCAGGTGTATCCTGAAGCCGAAGAATAGACAAACTCTCCACTTTGTATGCGGCGGTAGCAGTTTATATTGGGAGACGCAACAGCAGTGATCGCCCTGATGTGTTTGAGTAATCCGCCAATATAGTGAATAGCGGTTTTCGACAACCCAAGGCCCTTCCAGTCCTCTTCGCCATTTGGCAACGGAAAGAGGTTCTCTCCAGTTATGACATTTGCAATATGAAAATGCAGATGTGCTCCCGATCCTGTCATGTTTTCAAACGGTTTGGCCATAAAGGTTGCTATGGCACCGTATTTCTGGGCAACCTGGCCTGCCATCATACGAAAGTGAACCAGGCGATCAGACGCATGAACAGCATTTGTCCAGTCAAAATTTATCTCGTACTGCCCATTGGCATCTTCATGGTCACTCTGGTATATTCCAAATCCCATCTGATTGCCGTATCGCATGATATCCTGGAGATAGTTCATGCTCTGGCACATCCCCTTGAAGTCATAACAGGGCTTGGGCTGAGTATCTATGGTCAGAGGATCCCATGGTTTGAGCCTGCCTTTGTCATCATAAGTCACAAGAAAATGTTCAGGCTCAAAACCTCCGTTAAGAGTATAGCCTTTATCTGCCATCAACTTGAGCATCCGTTTGAGATTATTCCTTGGGCAGTAAGGCCAGGGCTTGCCATCCACATAAAGGTCAGCGCTTGCCAATGCCACATTGGACTGCCAGGGAAGCTGCCTGTAGGTTTCTATATCTGTTCTGGCCATAAGATCATGACTCTCCGGTCCCATTCCCATGCCCCATACGGCCGCTCCTGCAAATCCCGCCCCGTCCTCTACAATATCGTCAAAGCTGTCCAGCGGAACCTGCTTGACTCTTGGAGCACCGTGAATGTCAACAAACTGGGCCAGGATAAATTCGACTTTCTGATCTTTGAGCGTCTCAAAAACCTCTTCTTTTCTGCTCTTGTCCTCTGTAATGTGAGGTTTGACCATTGCTATGGCTGTCATGATTATTTCCTTTTATATGATTTGCAGTTGAAGTTTGACTAAAAGTTATGACGTCTGAGTGCTCCTGATGTCAGGGGGATCCCCAGGGCTTCAGAAGTTGCTATGGATATTGAACGCATATCCTCAGGCTCCAGGTTGTGAACGTTTGTTTTTCCCGCGCATCTTGCAATAATTGCCGCCTCCTGTGCAGTTCCCTTGATCCAGTTGACAGCAAGATCAAACAGGGTGTGCTCACTTTCCAGCCCGTTCCGGTTTGTTTTTAAAGACTGGTCTCTTTTTAAAGACAGCTCTCTGCTTGACCTCGAGCCGGATTTTTCCACAGATGAGGGAAACTCGATACTATTGCCATTTATACGGCCTCCAAGGGCAATGGCCATGGCAACACCGAACACAGATGCATTACAGTTAAGAGCCAGGGATTTGGCAACATCGGTTCCGGAACGGAGGCCACCAAAGTTGATCAGGCATATCTCCTCTTCCATATTAAGTGATCTGAGACGCAAGATAGTGTCCCTGATGACAGTAAGATCAAAGGAGCTGTTAACTTCCACCCATGGAGATTTGATTCCCGATGTCGTATCCAAAAGAAGCAAATCAAAAACATTGCTGAGAGCATAAGGCAAAACCGCTGGCAACGTTCTGACATCGGCACACAGACCAACAAGCTGATCTGGATTAATCCGTTTGGCATGGAGTTGCTGGAGCGTACTTGTGCTATTGATTACATATATAAGAGCATCTGCTTCAGATGAAGGAGTATCTCCTGGCAGGAGAAGTTGAAACCAGACACTTTCATGTGCTGTCTCTTCGCAGATTCCGTCAGCAGCATCGTGTGTCTCTTCGTGGATCCCGTCAGCACTATCCTGGCAAAGAGTCTCCAGGCTTACCCGAGTGCTGGAGTTGTTTTTTTCGCTGCCCGTTACAAGTGGTCTTCGTCCGATATAACCGCATCCGCAGCTTGAGACAGCAGCAGAAAGAGCACGTCTGACATGAACCGGTGCTTCATCAAAACCTGTAAACAAAAATGGCAGATCCATATCTACAAAAGGTGCCTCAGGACATGTCTGTCCAATTTCAACAGTACGCGTGATTCGTGTTTTTGTGCTGCAATCTTCCCTGTACGGGTCAATAACAAGGCGTGTCAGGGCAGCCGAGAGAAAAACCACATCATCCAGGTGGGCAGCTCTTTCTGCCGGAAACGGGTTCTCTCTTCCCTGAAGAGCCATCTCCATTATTTTTTGCTGAGACAAGCTGTCTTGAACCTGTGAGTGGCTCATCTGCTTGATTATACTACGGGAATTCTTTGAAAAACCCGCTGTTCCTGTCTCCTGCACTTTTCCTGCTGTTCCGTTCTGTTTTCTCTTCTTTGTGTTACTGCTGGAACTTTCTTTTGCATTACAACTGCCTTTTTCATTAAAACAGGAGCTTGCAGCATATTCAGGTGCGTAGGGCAGCCTTGTCAGTGCAGCCGCCTCCGGGGTCAATGCCACAAGATCATCTCTGCACAGTTCATGTACATTTGAATGGCCAAGTGCAAAAGAGACTGCCGCAAGCTGCCATCTGAAAGATTCCAGATAGTTGTGCATCTCAATGGATTGTTTCTCAATATCAAACCGTTCAACATATTCAGGGGTTTGAGTAGTAATTCCAAGAGGACAGTTACCGGTGCTGCACTGCATGCACCCTGTGCATCCGGCTGCAATCAGCATGGGAGTGCCGATACCAACGGCAGTGGCACCAAGAGCAATGGCTTTTGCCGCATCCACTCCATTTTGAATACCGCCCATCAGAACTATGGGCAGCTCTCCCTTTGCGTCAATCTCGTCCAGGCCGTCCATTGCCTCCATAAGTGCTGATATGGTCGGAATTCCAACATATTCAATTACCTCATTGCCTCCGGCACCGGTCCCACCCTGAAGTCCGTCCAGTTCAACAAAATCAATTCCGTCCTTATAGGCAATCTTGACGTCGTCTCGTGTACGTCCTCCTCCAAGTTTAAGACTTACAGGCAGACGCCATCCCACTGCTTCTCTAAATTCAAGCACCTTCATGATAAGGTCGTCTCCGCCAAGGATATCAGGATGGCGGGATGGAGAACGAAGATCCATGCCGTGCGGAATCCCTCTCATCTGTGCAATCTCCTTTGTCAGCTTGGCTGCCATAAGCTGCCCGCCAAGACCAGGTTTTGCACCCTGAGAAATATAGAGCTCCAGTGCGTCAGACCGCTTCATATCATGAATATTCCAGCCAAGGCGGCCTGAAAGGCACTGGGCAATAAGCTGTCTTGCTTCTGCCCGCTCCACTGAATACATTCCACCCTCTCCTGTATTTTCACAGATTCCAGAGAGGCGTGACGCAATTCCAAGAGCTGTTTTTACCCGAGGGCTCAATGCACCAAGGCTCATGGGAGCAATCATGACCGGCATGCTCAAATCAAGTGCTTTTGCACCATTTCTCCCTCCGATAAAGGTTCTCATATCAACACGGGACTCAAGTGCCGCACTCCTGGTATCAACACGATTGATGTCGAGTTTGAATGCGATGTCATTAAAATGGGGAAGATGGCGCGATGTTCCATATCCTCTCACCCTGTATCGCCCTACCCTGCTTTTGACCTGGATATCTTCAAAAACCTTTTCATTCCACCATGGAATATCTTTTCCTGAAAATTTCGTGAACGGGATATTTTTCAACCGTGGCTCAGGTTTGCCGAAACTCAGATCGTTTCCGGCACAGACGACTTTTTTGAGTCTTCCGGAAAATTTTATCCTGTATCTTTCTAAAAATGACATCACAGATTCAATCTCTTCATCAGAAGGGTCAGATATCATGGCATCAGCACCTAATGATTCAATACTGCCTCCCACATATATCTGACCACCTGCCATGTTTTCGCCAACCTTCTCTCCTGAATTGCCAAGAATGATCATCCTGCCGCCGTACATCATGTATCCGGCCATGAAGTTGGAGTTGCCCACGCAGCAGAGAGTCCCCTTTTTCATAACCTGTCCCGCACGCGAACCCATATTGCCTTTAATGACGATATCTCCGCCCCTAAGAGCCTCTCCGGCAATTGCCCCTGCATTGCCATTGACAACTATGCTGCCAGAAAGCATGTTGTCGCCAACTCCCCAGCTTACATTATTGTTTACCTCTATGTGAGGCCCGTCAGTCAGTCCACCGCAAAAATAGCCTGCCGATCCCTTGATTGATACCCTGACAGGGTTGGTAAGGCCCACTGCAATATAGTGTCTGGCATCCGGATTTATGATCTCGATATCCTGGTGGGCAGCACCATGACCACGTATCACTTCATTTGCTGTTCTTATAGGCATGGTGGCAAGATCAATTGTTGCCATGATAAATCTCCTTTACCGTGAAAATGCATATGATTTTTATGATAGGGGATGATTGATGCACAATCATCCCCGTTTAGGAAAAGTCCCAAATAATATGCCCATCAAATAATCTAAATGCCCCGCCTTTGAGCTCAGCCTTGATAATTCTGAAATGAGCAAGTTATTTAAAACCGGTTCATTAATTACAGCCTCTCTTCCACAGGCCATAGCTGAATGGTGCAGGCTCGTTTGTCTCCAATGCCTGACCGGGAAAGAGGCGATTCAGCCCCACCTCTTCAGAAGAGATAGCTATCATTTCATCATTCTCATATTTGACCATGGGTTTTGCAGCCAGTTTATCCTTTGCGTAGCCAATTGAATCCTTTGTGGCAACAAGATAGGAAAAGGTACCGTCCAGATCGTCTAAAGATGCTTTCAATGCATCCTCCAGGCTTGCATTCCGGCTCATCTGGTAGGCTATATATACAGCGATCAGCTCTGTATCATTATGTGTCTGGAAGGTCATCCCTTTCCTCTCCAGGCGTCTTCTCATGATCCAGTAGTTGGTAATCTGTCCATTATGTACTGTGGCGATATCAGCAAAACCGCATGCCCAGAAAGGGTGGGCAGTATCTGGCCTGACACCGGATTCGGTTGCAAGACGGATATGCGCGATGCCGTGGCTTCCGTTAAACTGATTTATATTGTATTTCTTGGCAAGTTGACGTGGATGCCCCACATCTTTTAGAATATCAAGGCTTGTGCCTATGGACAGAGGGATAAACTCTTTTTCAAAACTTCGGGTAAGAGGGAGAATATCTCCGTCATATATTGCGTGAATTCCAAGAGTACACCCTTCTATATATTCTTTGATTATAGTCACATTTAGTCGCTGGAGCTGCCTGTGAATTTTTTTCACTTCCTTTTCATTTGAAGCTCCTGTCCCTGCCTCTTCAGCTTCTGTTCTGGAAAGAAGAAAACGCATGCGAA
>JADFYT010000160.1 GCA_015232935.1 Desulfamplus sp. | reverse complement strand
CGCTGCAATTATTGTTTAATTAAACACGTATGGACGAATTCCGGCCACTCACCATGAGAAATCAGAATGCATTTTAAAGTTGAAAAATTTAATTTTTTGTACCGGTATCAACCGGGTAATATGGATAGCAGAATATAGACGGAGAAACAAGCGATAAAGAATTTGGAGGTGATAAAGACGGGATTTTCAGAAAAATAATGAGGGCAGAATAATAAAACCAACTCTGCCCTTTTAAAACTTGATTCAAAGCATCTTTTAGAGTGAGCTGATGATCACCAGATCAGCTATCAGTGATTTGATAATCTTGATCATAAAAAAGGATTTTCAAGCAAATTAATACAAGACATATATCGTCACTATTCACCCAGATAAGCCTTGCGGATTTCTGGATTGTGAAGAAGCGAATCAGCTTTATCTTCAAGTGTTATCTCACCGGTTTCAAGAACATAACCCCTTGTGGCAGCCTGAAGTGCAAGGTTTGCATTCTGTTCGACCAGCAGAATGGTAGTTCCCTGATTCTTGTTTATATCTGCAATAATATCAAAAATCTGACGAATTATTATTGGTGCAAGACCTAAAGAGGGTTCATCCAGCAAAAGAACTTTAGGTTTGGTCATCAATGCTCTGCCAATGGCCAGCATCTGCTGCTCTCCACCTGAAAGCGTACCGCCCTGCTGACGAACGCGTTCTCCAAGAACCGGAAACAGCGAATATACATGTTCTATGTCTCGTTGAATTTCTGCTTTATCATTTCTATAAAATGCCCCAAGAATAAGATTTTCCTCAACAGTCAGCCTTGGAAAAATCCGTCGTCCTTCTGGTACCTGACACAGGCCAAGAGGTGGCAGTTTTTCAGGGGCGATATGCTTTACTGACATTCCATTGTAAAGTACATCGCCCTTTTCAAGAGGAACAATACCGCAGATAGTCATAAGAGTTGTCGATTTGCCGGCACCATTGGCACCAATAATGGCGACGACTTCACCTGGATATATTTTCAGAGATACATTTCTGAGAGCTTTAATACTTCCATAGCCTGAGTGGACATTTTTCAATTCAAGAATTGGTTCGGCTGACATGAGATTACTCCTTATACTCGGATATGCCTGACATGAAATTTTTCCTTATTCTACAGCGAAAATGCTTTCTGATTTTCATGAATCGGACGTGACCTGATAAACCTGCTGTCTCCGTTCAGGATAAAAGAGAAACATTATAATCACTCCCTCTCTTCAGATCTCATGCCCACACGCTTGGCAGGAACGAGCCCAGCCGGTCTGAACAGCATCATTATCACCATGGTAGATCCAAATACAAGCATCCTGTACGATTCGAGCTCACGAAACACCTCGGGCAGTGCAATCAGAGCTATAACTCCAAGCACAATCCCGGGAATTGAGCCCATTCCACCCAGCACCACCATGCAAAGTACCATGACAGATTCAAGAAATGTGAAGCTCTCAGGACTTACAAATCTCATTCTTGCAGCAAATAATGCACCTGCAAGACCAGCAAATATGGCACCCATTGCATAGGCCAGAAGTTTGTAGTTAAAAGTATTTACCCCCATAAGCTCTGCCGCGGTCTCATCTTCTCGTATTGATTCCCATGCTCGACCTATTCTGGAAAAATTAAGCCTTTTGACCGCAATAATTGCTATTATTGCAAGAGCTAAGGCAAAATAATAAAAAACAGCAAGTTTTTTCACCCAGAACATCTCAAATGTAAAACCGTTTTCCATAACAGGAAGCAGTATTCCAATAGGTTTTATACCCAGAATGCCATTAGGTCCATTTGTAAGTGTCATCCAGTTATTGAGAATGATACGGACTATTTCGCCAAACCCAAGGGTTACAATAGCAAGATAATCACCTCTCATTCTAAGGGTTGGATATCCCACAATGCAACCTGCTATACAGGCGAAAAAGGCTGAAAAAGGAAGACAGAACCAGAAAGCCAGCCCATAGTTGACATTTAAAATGGCATAGGTATATGCACCTACTCCATAAAAGGCGATATATCCAAGATCCAGCATGCCCGCAAGTCCCACCACTACATTAAGACCAAGCCCCAGACAGATATACAGAAGAACATTAATAGCCACATCTGTAGCATATCTGCCTGTTAAAAGAGGATAGATAATCGCACATACAAACAGTCCACAGAGCCATATCCAGGAGGGCATAGCCTGAGCTATCCCACTGAATTTTCTGGTTGTTCCAACAACAGGCTCAGTGAATATTTTTAAATGGCCGCTGCTGTTTATGATGTAAATGACCAGACAAACAAATGTACCAGCCAGAATATACGACCATACGGTTACGGTTTTTTCAAAAGAGAGGGTTCCATCAGGGTGAATGCCCAAAAGTGGCCACAAAAGACCCAGCAACCACAGCATTGTAATTGAATATTGTTTCCAGACTTTTTTAAACTCTTGTATCATCGATATTCTCGCCCATAATTCCTGTTGGTTTAAAATACAGAACCGCAATCAGTATAATAAATGCAAATACATCCTTGTACTCTCCGGAAATATACCCCGCACCAAAGATCTCGACCATACCAATGATGAGTCCGCCCAGCATGGCACCTGTTATATTACCGATACCACCGAGCACTGCGGCCGAGAATGCCTTTATTCCCGGAACAAAACCCATATCATAACGAACAGAACCATAATAGAGCCCAACCATGATACCGGCTGCCGCGGCAAGACCCGCACCAATGGCAAAAGTAAGTGAAATGATCCTGTTACTTCCAATGGCGACAAGTGCCGACATGGTCTTGTCCTGAGCCGTGGCACGCATGGCCATTCCAATCTTTGTTTTAAATACAAGAAGATTGAGAGCAACAAGCAGAGTAGCTGTCAAAGAGACTATAAGTATCTGAAGATACCCTACTGTGACATTACCGAAATGAAACCCGCCCTGAAACAGCTCGCTGGGATAGGCTTTATCATAAACCCCCTGGGTCAGCATTAACCCGTTGGATAGAAATATGGATACACCCAAGGCTGACAACAGCACCGCAAGACGTGCCTCTTTTCGTAATGGTTTATACGCTATCTTTTCCACACCCACTGCAAGATACGCACAATATCCCATAGCAAGAAGAAAAGATGCCGTAAGGCACAATACAGGATAGCTTTCCATGTATCCGAGGCCGGTAAAAAAACTCAAGAATATGACACCCACATAGCCTCCGGCCGCAAAAAATTCGCCATGAGCAAAATTTATCAACTGTATGACACCATAAACCATGGTATATCCAAGGGCAATCAGTGCATAAATGCCCCCAAGGGTAATACCGTTAATTAACTGCTGAATAAAAGAATCCATATCTATTTTTCACATTTTTTATAAGTTAGGCGTAAAGTCCTATCCATTACCATGAAAGAGAATTTCTGATTTTCATATTTTGAGGTGCAGTCATAAGCCTGACAAGCCCTCTGTGTGGTTCAGTAAAAAAACTGTCCATTTGTTGCAAGGTTTCAGCCGAGAAGCCTGGCATGTTTTTCACACAGGAGATTTTACCAAATCAGCAGGGGCGAAGTAGATATAATTCGCTGTTTGCCCCTGCGTAATGATATGTTTTATTCAAAAAAACGACGGGTTATTTTATTAAACCTTTTTCAGGATCCCAGTAAGGAACAAATTCACCATTTACAACCTTAAATGCGATGTAAGATGAACCTGAATCACCATTTTCTTTAAACTTGACATGCTTTGAAGCTCCATTAAAATCAAGTTTCATAAGCTCTGCCTTGATTTTGTCAGGATCTGTCGAGCCGGCAGCCTTGATGGCTTTCAGAAGGGCAATTGTAGAGTCATAGGCATAAGTGGCATATGCCGCTATCTTGCCATATTTGGGGACATATTTTTCCTCAAATGCCTTATACTCAGGTGTGGTAGGATCAGTAAAACCGTAGGTTAAATATACGCCTTCAGCAGCGTCTTTTGCAACTTCCATGAATTTGGGCTGAAAAGTGGCATCTTGAGTTACTATTTGAGATGTAATTCCCATTCTTTTGGCCTGAATACACATCAGGGCAGCAGGCGAATAGCCCTGAAGGGACATATAGAATATATCCGGATTTGCAGCCTTTACTTTTGTCAAAACAGCCGAGAAGTCCTTGTCTCCCTGATTCACATGGTCATGGGTAACTACATCCATGCCAAGTGCTTTGGCGTTCTTTGACACACCATCTGCAAGACCCTGGGAATATGTGGTTTTATCATCTACAATAAAGATGGTTTTGGCATTGAGAGACTCTTTCATGAACCTCGCAGCAGCAGGAGCCTGATCATCATCTCTTCCGCACATTCTGAACATATAGGGAAGTCCACGGTCTGTAACCTGTTCGTTGGTAGATGCCGGTGTAATCATTATAATGTTTGCCTCATCGAGTGTTTCTGATGACGGAATAGTAGAAGATGAGCAGTAGGCACCAATAACGCCCACGACTTTAAGGTTGATAAGCTTGTTTGCAGCAGCTACAGCCTGTCTCGGATCGCAGACCGTATCCTGTGGAAACAACTCGATCTTGTCATAACCAGGAATTGGACCTTCTGTCTGTTCAAACACTTCAATGGCAGTAAGAACACCATTTTTGATATCTGTTCCGTCAGAGGCATAAGGCCCTGTCAAAGGACTCATAGAGCCAATTTTCAATGTTTCAGCAGAGACCATTGAGATCATAAACGGAATAACAAGCATACCCATCAGCACCGTTGACAAACTTCTTTTGCTCATTTTCTTCTCCTTAAAAAATAGTAATTGATGATTTAAAAAAATAATAAGTTACCGTGAAAATGCATTGCGATTTTCTTGATTCGTGGTTGGCCACTACCCCGGCGGTTATGACCTTTTAACAAATAATTATCAAGCGGCAGGTTGACCAAGATATGCCTCAATTACTTGAGGATTTTTCTGGATCTCCTGTGGTGTTCCCTCTGCAATTTTGACACCATGGTCAACACAAACGATACGGCTGCATACACCCATAACAACTTTCATGTCATGCTCTACAAGAAGCACATCAATTCCAATCTGTGATATCTTTTCAATATACTTCATAAGTTCCGAGCTTTCAGAAGGGTTCATTCCCGCAGCCGGTTCATCAAGCAGGAGTACCTTGGGATCTGACGCAAGTGCTCTTGCTATTTCAAGCCTCCTTTGAATACCATAAGCAAGATTTGACGCCACAGTATCCGCAAATTGAGAAACTCCCATGAATTTAAGAGCACTCAACCCTTTTTCCTTTATAGAAGCCTCTTCATTCTTTTGAGATTTTGTTCGTAGCAAAGAGCCAACAACCCCTGTATTTGACCGGCAATGCCTTGCTACCATTGCATTTTCGATGGCGGTCATTTTTGGGAAAAGACGGATATTCTGAAATGTCCTGGCGACACCTCTGGAAAAGATCTGGTATGGTCTCTTTCCAAGGATACTCTCACCTTCAAAAAATACATCCCCTTCCGTGGGCTTGTAAACTCCGGTAAGCACGTTAAAAATGGTGGTTTTACCCGCACCATTGGGACCAATTAGCCCCAGAACTTCGCCGGTATTAATGGAAAAACTTAAATCTGACAGAGCATAGAGTCCGCCAAATCTCACAGTGATGTTCTTTAATTCTAGATGTGCCATATTTTTTAAACCATAGGTAGTTGCTGTAACCTGACAGGACGATATATTTCTGCCAGAGATGCAGTAAATAGACTCAGTGTGATATGAAATGCAACTGAAGGCATATTCAAACACGGAATAGGCCAAGATCAATTTCGTCAGAATGACAAAATCAAATATTAATGATGCAAGAGTTATTTTCTCAAGTTAGTATTGAAAAATTGGAACTTACTTATAAACTTTTAGCCAACCTGTCAATAAAAAATTAATCTCATTAAATACTGATAGA
>JADFYT010000015.1 GCA_015232935.1 Desulfamplus sp. | reverse complement strand
ATTCACTTGCCGGTACTCCAGAAATCCGGCATATTCTGGTTCGTCATGAGCAGGGGGCTGTCCATGCTGCTGATGCCTATGCCAGAGCAAGGGGAACCGTTGGTGTGGCTCTGGTTACATCAGGACCTGGTGCTACCAATACTGTAACAGGCATTGCCTCGGCATACATGGATTCCATACCGGTTGTGATATTTACAGGTCAGGTTCCTACAGCACTTATCGGCAATGATGCTTTTCAGGAGGTAGATATTGTTGGAATAACAAGACCATGTACCAAGCACAACTATCTGGTAAAGGATATTGATAAACTTGCACGAACCATCAAGGAGGCTTTTCATATAGCTCAAAGCGGCAGGCCCGGCCCTGTTCTTGTGGATTTGCCAAAAGATATCATGGCAGCAACAACAGAATTTGAGGATCCAGGAGAAATTGATCTTAAATCCTACAAACCCACCTACAACCCTAACAAGAAACAGCTTTCAAAAGTTGTTGAACTGATTAAGGAGTCCAGGCGTCCTCTTATCTTTTCCGGCGGTGGAGTGGTGCTCTCCAGGGCATCCGAAGAGCTTACAAGACTTGCAAGAATGACCAATACTCCTGTCACCGCGTCACTTATGGGTCTTGGCACCTTTCCGGGTTCAGATCCTTTGTGGCTTGGAATGCCGGGCATGCATGGAACCTATCGTGCCAATATGTCTATCAGCGAGTGTGACCTTATGATTGCTGCCGGAGTAAGGTTTGACGATCGTGTTACCGGCAGAAAAGATAAATTCGCATCTGGTGCAAAGATTGTCCAGATTGACATTGATCCAACTTCAATTCACAAAAACGTGGAGGCAACCTGTCCCATTGTCGGGGACTGCAAGAATACTCTGGAGCTTCTTAATTCGATGCTGGAGAGCGAAAATCCTGCTGATATCAAAGGGAATGCTGCTGAACGCAAGGAGTGGTTAGACCAGATTGCCCAGTGGAAAGCTACATCTCCGCAAAGATATGAGCAGACTGGTGATGTCATAAAACCACAGTATGTTATCGACAGGCTTCATAAACTTACGGACAGCAACACCATTATCACAACCGAAGTTGGCCAGAACCAGATGTGGACTGCCCAGTACTATCATTTTGACAAGCCAAACCATTTTATTACATCAGGGGGGCTCGGAGTTATGGGGTTTGGTCTTCCTGCTGCTATTGGTGCAAAAGCCGCCTGTCCTGAAAAGCTCGTAGTCTGTGTTGCAGGGGATGGCAGTATCCAGATGAACAGTCAGGAGCTGATGACAGCCATTGAGGCTGATCTTCCTGTTAAAATTGTTATTTTGAATAACCGTTATTTAGGAATGGTAAGGCAGTGGCAGGAGCTTTTTTATGACAAGCGTTACTCTTCAACCAACATGGAAAAGGCCCCTGATTTTGTCAAGCTGGCCGATGCTTATGGTGCTGTCGGAATGAGGACAGATCGTGCCGGTGAGGTGGAAGCTGTTCTTGAAAAAGGTCTTGCCTGTGAAGGTACCGTAATTATGGAGTTCATCGTGGAGCGTGAGGAGTGCGTATATCCTATGGTTCCAGCCGGCGGTGCAATTACGGAGATGATTCTGGTATAACCGGCACGGTAGGATCGATGTATTGCTGTCGGCCACAACGAACAATGAAAGTCTTTACAAAAAAGCTGTTTACAGAGACTTTCCTATAAAATTTGATAACAATGGGGTTCAGAAAATGAGCAGTCAAAAACATATACTGTCCATTCTTGTGGACAATGAGCCTGGAGTTCTCTCAAGAATCGCGGGGCTTTTTAGTGGCCGTGGATATAATATTGAAAGTCTCAGTGTGGCTCAGACCGCAGAAAACAGTGCTGTATCACGAATAACAATGCAGACTACCGGAGATGATCATATCCTTGAGCAGATCACAAAACAGCTTCACAAACTTATTAATGTCATTACTGTCAATGATTTGACCGACAAAAAATATGTCCAGCGCGAGCTTATTCTCATTAAAGTCAACGCAAAACCTGAGCAGAGGGCAGAAATATTGAGGATTGTAGATATTTTCAGATCAAGAGTGGTTGATGTAGGCCCAGAGCATTATACCATTGAGATGTCAGGAGATGAGGGGAAACTTGAGGCCTTTATTGATCTTTTGCGTCCCATGGGGATAATTGAAACCTCACGCACCGGTTCAATTGCCCTTGCAAGGGAAAAGAAAAAAATAAAATGAAAAAAGCGATATTATACGACACAACATTAAGGGACGGCATGCAGGGTGAAAATATCTGTTTTTCACCTGAAGACAAGATAAAGGTCGCAAAGCGTCTTGATGATATGGGAATTCACTATATAGAGGGTGGCTGGCCTGGCTCCAATCCAAATGCCATGCGTTTTTTCGAGCTTGCAAAAGAGACTCAATTTAAAAACAGTAGAATTACAGCTTTTGGCTCAACAAGGCGTGCAAATATTTCTCCGGACAAGGATAAAAATCTCAATGCCCTTGTGGAATCAGGAGCTCCTGTGGCTGCCATATTCGGAAAATCCTGGGATCTTCATGTCAAGATCATGGAGATATCCCTGGATGAAAATTTAGCCATGATCAAAGAGAGCGTTGAGTGGCTCACTGCTCAGGGTCTTGAGGTGTTTTATGACGCAGAGCACTACTATGATGGATATATCAACAACAGCATCTATGCCATTGAAACCCTTAAAGCCGCGGTGAGTGGTGGATGCACGGTTCTTGTGTTGTGTGATACAAACGGAGGAACGCTCCCTTATGATATCGAGAGAATTACCACAGAGACGATCGCCCAGCTTCAAAAGACGCGTATCAGTTCAATAAATGGAACTGTCAACCAGACTCAGGCAAACCTGAACATCTCACCTGGTACGAATAAAAATCAGATGCGGGAAATGCAAAGATGTGCAACTGATGACAGCTTTTCAGATGCCATCACTTTTGGCATACATGCCCATAACGACTGCGGCATGGCTGTTGCCAACAGCATTTCGGCAGTCCGCTGCGGAGCAGTCATGGTTCAGGGTACAGTCAACGGGTATGGTGAGAGGTGCGGCAATGCGGATCTTACATCAATTATTCCCATTCTCAAGTTAAAGATGGATAATGACTGCATTTCAATGCAGAATCTTAAAAAACTCAAGAAACTCTCCCGTTTTGTAAGTGAAACCGCAAACATGACACCTTTGAACAGCAGGCCATTTGTGGGGCACAGTGCTTTTGCACATAAAGGCGGAATTCATGTAAGTGCCGTGATGAAGGCATCAGAAGCCTATGAGCACATGAACCCCGAACTTGTGGGAAGCAATAGACGGGTGCTTGTCTCAGAGCAATCCGGTATAAGCAACATTGAGTACAAGGCCAAAGAGATGGGTATTGATCTGGGCGATGATAACCTGCACCGTAAAAGCATAGTTACCACCGTCAAGGAGCTTGAGGATGATGGCTATCAGTTTGATGTGGCTGAAGGTTCTCTTAAAATAATCATGGAGAAGCTTACCGGACAGTACCAGCCCCATTTTGAGCTTGAATCTTTCAGGGTCACTATTGAGAAGGACAAAGAGAGACCATGTTCTGCGTATGCAATGATTAAAATCAAGGTGGGTAACACAGTCGAGATCACCGCTGCCGAGGGGGATGGCCCTGTAAGTGCCCTGGATAACGCACTTAGAAAGGCTCTTACCAATATCTTTCCTGATCTGGATGAGATGCATCTTGTTGACTTCAAGGTACGTGTCATTGAAGGCAGTGATGGTACAGATGCCAAGGTACGTGTTATTATATCCTCCCGGGATGAGAACAATATTTTCAGCACAATCGGCGTGTCGGAAGATATTATTGAGGCAAGCTGGCAGGCACTTTCCGACAGTTTCCAGTATAAGCTCTCCATGAAAAAAGAGCAGGAGACAACTTAGGCTATTTGCGGAGAATAATATTCCATTTGTTCCTGCTCTGAAGAGTCAGAGTATTTGTAATGGGATATAGCGACACATTTATTCTAACATAGAAAACCTGGTACTCAGGACCAGGCGTTCTACAAATTTCATATTAAAAATATTGAGGAAAAAATGAATTCAGACAGTCATAAAATTATAATTTTTGATACAACATTACGGGATGGAGAGCAGTCTCCCGGAGCAAGCATGAATGAAGCTGAAAAACTGCGTATAGCCACTCAGCTTGAAAAACTGGGAGTTGATGTCATTGAGGCGGGATTTCCAGCGGCATCAGAAGGGGATTTCAAGGCGGTTCAGCTAGTTGCCAAAAATCTTAAACATACACAGGTTGCAGCACTTGCAAGGGCCTCGGAAGCTGATATCTCAAGAGCGTGGGAAGCTGTTAAACATGCGGCACATCCCAGAATTCATACATTTATTGCCACATCTGATATCCATCTGAAATACAAGCTCAAGATGTCGCGTGAAGAGGTTCTGGAAAACGCTGTAAAGGCGGTAAGATATGCGGCATCTTTGACCGATAACGTTGAATTTTCGGCTGAAGACGGATCCAGAAGCGACCGTGATTTTTTGTGCAAGGTTTTTGAAGCCGCAATTGATGCAGGAGCAAAAACCGTCAATCTTCCGGATACTGTTGGATATGCAGTGCCGGAAGAGTTTGCCGAGCTTGTGCGGTATGTCATGAAAAACACTCCAAATATAGACAAAGCTGTACTCAGTGTTCATTGTCACAATGACTTAGGACTTGCCACGGCAAATACTCTTGCCGCAATAAGAGCAGGTGCAAGACAGGCTGAGGTTACCATAAACGGTATTGGAGAGCGTGCGGGCAATACATCTCTGGAAGAGGTTGTAATGTCACTTAATACCAGACCCAATTTTTTTCCGGAAACAACCTCTATTGACACCACAAGGATCTATCCTACAAGTCGCCTAGTGAGCATGATTACAGGTATTCTGGTGCAACCTAACAGAGCCATTGTGGGAGCCAATGCCTTTGCCCATGAAGCAGGTATCCACCAGGACGGAGTTCTCAAAAACCCCATGACATACGAGATCATGAAACCGGAAACGATTGGTCTTAGTAAAAATAATCTGGTGCTGGGGAAACATTCCGGCAGACATGCTCTTTATAGCCACATATCCGGAATGGGGTACAATCTTTCTGATGAAGAGTTGAATCTGGTATTTGACAAATTCAAACATCTGGCAGACCGCAAAAAGAGCATTCTGGATGAGGATGTTGAAGCTCTGATCAATGAGGGAGTCCTGAGAAGTGCTGATGTGTTCCGCCTTGAATATCTCCATCTCACCAGCGGGACATCTGTATTTCCGCACGCAAGTGTCCACCTTAAAATAAATAACCGTTTAGTGAAAGGTTCTGTAGAGGGTAATGGCCCCATTGACGCGGTGTTTAAGGTTATCTCCGATCTGACCGGCACAAAATCCCAGTTGCTCAGATTCTCTATAAGTGCCCTTACAGAAGGTACTGATGCCCAGGGTGAGGTTACTGTACGCTTAAGTGAAGATGGCATTGTTGCCCTTGGAAAAGGTGCTGATCCTGATATTCTTACAGCCA
Source organism: Desulfamplus sp. (assembly GCA_015232935.1). GTDB lineage: Bacteria > Desulfobacterota > Desulfobacteria > Desulfobacterales > Desulfobacteraceae > Desulfamplus. The sequence continues at coordinate 12,717 of JADFYT010000015.1, read as the reverse complement.
GTGCCCTGGCCTATATCAACGGCCTTAACAGGCTCGAGTATCTCAAGGAGAATCCGGTGGTCAGACCGGAAACCCTCTAAACCGTCATGGTTGTATTCTGGACACTTTGGGCTTGATGAAGATCTGAATACATTTTTACGGTAAAAAATATGGGCTGCATCATGTGCTCTTTTCCTGATGATGTGTTATAAACTACCCGGCTATAATAATTAATCTTAAAGTATTTCTGACTTTGTCAGGTTGTATAATCCTTAAAGGATAATACCCCTGATAAATAACAAGGAGAAACAGGTTTAAATGGATATACTGGGTAAACTTAAGAAAGGCCTTAGCAAAACAAGAGAGATTCTCTTGACTGATGTGGATGAGCTTTTTTCAAGGGAAAGAAAAATAGATGCGGCTCTGTTTGATGAGCTTGAAGAGATTCTTGTTATGTCAGATCTTGGCATTGATATTACAATGGGTATCATGGATAAGGTCAGAAAAAAATCAGGAAAACTATCTTCTGCTGATGAGCTGAAATCCATATTTAAAAATGAGTTAAAGGCAATGTTTCCAGGTAAAGGGCAGGGCAGGGCAGATTTTGAAGATATTAAAAATCATGCGGCGTTCACCACGACTTCTGCCAATAATTCTTCCGCGTCTGATACCGGTTTTCATGCATCACTCAGAACGCCATTTGTAAAACCACTTGTAATAATGGTGGTAGGAGTCAATGGAACCGGCAAGACAACCACCCTTGGCAAACTTGCTCTTAAATACTCATCTGAAGGCAAAAAGGTGCTTATTGCTGCTGCTGACACATTCAGGGCAGCGGCTATTGAACAGCTTGAGATATGGGCAAGGCGGGCAGGCGTAGGCATTGTGAAGCACAAGGCTGGTGCTGATCCTGCCGCAGTTGCTTTTGACGGAGTGGAAGCCTCTATCGCAAGGGGAGTTGATATTTTGCTGATCGATACGGCAGGTAGGCTTCATACCCAGAAGAATCTTATGGAGGAGCTTAAAAAAATCAAGCGTTCAGTATCAAAAAGATTGCCTGGTGCCCCGCATGAGATCCTTATGGTTTTAGATGCTACAACCGGTCAGAATGCTCTTTCCCAGGCAAAGCTGTTTAATGAAGCTGTGGAGATTACCTCTCTTGCACTTACCAAATTAGATGGGACTGCGAAAGGTGGTATTGTGGTGGCGGTTGCAAAAAGCATGGATGTGCCCATAAAATATATAGGCGTAGGGGAGGGTATTGATGATCTGCAGGATTTTGATGCCGAACTGTTTGTAAACGCACTCTTTGATTAGGCAGGAAGGGTCTTTACGCTGCTGAAGACCGGATAGACAGAGTTAAAAATATTTGATTGAAATCATGGAAGAAATATAATTATCTGTGATCAATATAAGGAGCTGTGTTGTTATGGCTGTTATTGTGAAATATGTGGTTGTCAGAAATGGGGAGGAAAAAATGACCTTTGCCACCAAGAAAGAGGCAGATGCCCATGATAAGATGCTTGATATAGCAGACAACCTGTATGATTTTATTGGCAGATATGACGCTTTGACAATCGACGATGAGCAGAGAGATTCGATCTCCCTTTATCTTGCTAAGAACAGCAATCAGGTTATGAATATTCTTAAAGGGTTGCCCTTGAAGAAATCTCCTGCCGCTTCAGTTAAAGGTGAAAATTCTGGTAAAGGTCAGAGTTCTGATAAAAGTCAGAGTTCTGAATCTTCCTCTTCCAGCGAGAAGGAGAAGAAAAAAGGCACAAAAGCAAAAAGTGATAAAGATACCAGTGCACCAGCCGCTAAAGATGCCTCAAGTAAATTAAATGTTGAAGCCTGATCATTCCTCAGGATTTACCGAGAAAATGCATTCTCATTTTCATGATTGGTGATGAGCAGAAAATGACCATGAATGTTTTAGTAAAGACAATTGACAACTTCCCGTGCGATCTGCAACTCTTCGTTTGTGGGCACTACCCATACCTGAACTTTGCTGCTGCCTGAATGTATGGCTCTTGGTTCAGAACTTACCTCACTGTTTCTGGACGGGTCGATTTCAATTCCAAGTCCCGTCAGATTGGAACAGATCATCTCTCTGGTAACTGTGTCGTTTTCACCGATTCCGGCCGTGAAAATGATGCCGTCCACACTGCCCAGCACAGCAACATATGCTCCTATATATTTTTTAACCTGATAGGCAAACATCTCAAGTGCAAGTTGTGCCCGCTCATTGCCTCTATTTGCTGCTGAATGGATATCACGCATGTCGTTCATGCCGCAGATTCCCTTAAGTCCGCTTTTTTTATTAAAGATATTGTCCAGCTCTTCAGCGTTCAGATTGGTGTACTCTATAAGATATTTCTGGATTGCTGGATCAATATCTCCGGTTCTTGTGCCCATCATTACACCTGCGAGTGGAGTCATTCCCATTGACGTATCAACACATCTTCCTTTTTCTATGGCACAGATGGAACAGCCGTTCCCAAGATGAACTGTAATCAGGTTAAGCTCCTCTTTGTTGATCTTTATCAGGTCTGCCGCACTATTAGAAACAAATTTATGTGATGTGCCATGAAATCCATAACGTCTTACTCTGAATTTTTCATAAAATTCGTATGGCAGGGCATACATAAAGGCTTTTTGAGGTATGGTCTGGTGAAATTCAGTGTCAAAGACAGCGATATTTGGTATGGAAGGAAAAAGCGACTCTGCAACCTCAATTCCTGTCAGATTTGGTGGATTGTGAAGAGGAGCCAAAGGGTAGTTGTCGCGGATCGCCTTTTTTACATCATCATCAATCAGAATTGATGCATTAAAATTTTCTCCACCCTGTACAACGCGATGGCCAACAGCATCAATTTCATTAATTGTGCTTATAACCCCCGCATCTTTATCAGTGAGCATCCCTGCGGCAAGGTGCATGGCAATTCCATGATCATTGATCTGCTGCTCTTTGATAAATTTTGCATTTTTTTGTCCTGATATCTTTTTATGTGTGAGTTTGCCCTGAGATTCACCAATACGCTCAACCACGCCTGAAGCCATGACATCATGATCATGAGCATCAGGGTGCATATTGATAAGTTGATATTTCAAAGATGAGCTGCCAGCATTAATAATTAAAACTATCATGGATTCTTTCTGAACTGTCATGGATTGTTCCTGAATTGTTTGTGATTTTTTTACCATGAAAATATATTAATGATTTTCATGGTTAGGGAGGTGAGCAAAAATATGGTTATGTGTTTGTTTCGTGTGATTCAGACTGATTTTTTCGTGATTCAAGCTGACAAGAATAGGATCATGCCTTTTTGGATGGGATATATGTGCAAAGAGGCTCTTCAGCCATATAGTTTTCCTTGGACTCATAGGCTCTTGCCCTGCATCCACCACAAACTTTACGGTATTCGCAGATGCCGCATTTGCCATCAAGGCTGTTAAAGTCCCTCAGATTTTTGAATACCTCCGAGCCTTGCCACACATCTTTAAATGTGGACTTTGTTATATCGCCGCATTTAACGTCGAGAAATCCGCATGTCTGTACTTCACCAATATGGGATATGAAGCAGAAGCCTGTTCCTGCAAGGCAGCCCCGAGTCACTGCATCTAATCCATGGCTCTCAAAGGTCACTTTTTTACCTTCATCTTTTGCCCGTTGTCTCAATATTCTGTAATAGTGCGGTGCACAGGTGGCTTTGAGCTGAAGGGTTGTTTTATCCCGTTGGTCATAGAACCAGTTCAATGTTTTTTCATATTCCTTTGCATCTATCTCCTGATCAACAATATATTTGCCTCTTCCAGTGGGGACAAGCAGGAATATGTGGTGTGCAACTGCACCCAGTGATTCTGCAAGTGCCAGAATTTTTGGTATCTCTTCAAGATTGGTTTTTGTTATTGTTGTATTTATCTGAAATTCGAGTCCCGCATCTTTAGCAAAATCAATTCCGTTCAGTGCTCCTTCAAAGGCACCATCAACGCCTCTGAATTTGTCATGGCTCTCTTTTGTAGATCCATCCAGACTTATGCTGATCCGCTTGATGCCGGATTCTTTCATTTTTATGGCATTTTCAGGGGTGATCATGGTTCCATTGGGTGCCATCACCATTCTGAGGCCTATCTTTGTTCCGTAAGCGGCAATGTCAAAGATATCCTCTCTTAAAAGCGGCTCTCCTCCGGTGAGGATTACGATTGGCTGCCCCGCATCTCTTATTTGATCCATAAGGGTCATGGCTGCAGCTGTATCAAGTTCATTTTCATACACATGATCTTCTGCCGCAGCCCGGCAGTGAACACAGGATAAGTTACAGCGTCGGGTGGTCTCCCATGCAACTAATCTTATCCGGGGGAATTGTCCATGTGCAGATGATCCGTGCTCACGCCCATGACAGGAGTGGAGATCTCCATGTGAGGGATGATCTGAACCTTGCCCATGTGACTTTGAACCATGCATATGTGAATCGGAACCATGCCCATGTGAATCGGAAGTATGTCTATGTGAATCACGGGAAGAGGAGTGCATTATCTGTTCAGCTCCTTTGCTGCTTCCAGAGCGGAATAGGTCAAAATAATATCAGCCCCGGCACGTTTTATAGATAGAAGTGTCTCCATTACCACCTTTTTGCCATCCACCCATCCCATAAGTTCCGCAGCCTTGATCATGGCATATTCTCCGCTTACACTGTAGGCAGCCATGGGAAGATCAATTTCCTCTTTAAGTCTATATATAATATCCAGGTATGACAGAGCAGGCTTTACCATGATGATGTCTGCCCCCTCCTCGATATCCATAGTGGCCTCTCTTATTGCTTCAAGAGAATTGGCAGGATCCATCTGGTAGGATTTGCGGTCCCCGAACTGAGGAGCAGAGTCTGCAGCCTGTCTGAATGGGCCATAATATGCTGATGCATATTTCACAGCATATGACATGATTGGAATATCTGAAAAATTTTCCTCATCAAGTGTCTGGCGTATCTCACCAACTCGTCCGTCCATCATGTCAGAAGGTGCCACCATGTCGGCACCTGCCTTTGCATGGGACAAAGCTGTTTTGGCGATCAGATCAAGTGATGCGTCATTGTCGATCTTCCCATTGTCAACAATACCGCAATGGCCATGATCTGTATATTGGCAAAGACAGACATCAGTGACAACTGCCATATCAGGTACTGACTCTTTAACAGCTTTAACGGCTTTCTGGACAATTCCGTCAGATGCATAGGCTCTTGTGGCAAGAGGGTCTTTTTTATCAGGCAGACCAAATAGCATTACAGCCGGGATTCCAGCTTCATAGGCCTCCCGCACAATTTTGACAAGATGGTCACACGTGAGTTGAAACTGACCCGGCATGGAGGGGATTGGATTTTTTATACCCTTTCCCTCAATTGCAAACAGAGGAAGCATGAGGTCATCCACTGTAAGGGTGGTTTCCCGAATCATTCTTCTAAAGGCATTTTTTTCTCTGAGTCGTCTGGCTCTGAAATCCGGAAACAGCATCGTATTAAATCTCCTTTTTTATCTCATAATCGGTCAGGTAACATGCAGGATCTTCATCCCATGGATCTCCTTTGATGGATTCCGCTCTTGCCCTGAAGTTTCCGCCGCAGATCCCAAGCCACCTGCAATCCGCACATCTGCCCCCTACATGGCTTTTTTTGTCTTTGAGTTTCATTAAGAAATCATTGCCGGTATCTGTCCATATTTCAGAAAAGGGTCGATCCTTAATATTTCCAAGGCATTTTTCCCTCCAGAACTGATCTGGATGGACATCTCCATTCCAGCTGATACAGCCAAATCCTCTGCCGGAGTTATTTCCTTCGTTCATTTGAAGAAGCTCCAGTACCTCTGCTGCCCTTATCGGGTCATCTTTGAGAAGTTTGAGATAGAGATAGGGACCATCGGCATGATTATCAACAGTAAGGATCTCTTTTGGCAGATTCCGGTCATGAAGATCCCTTGTTCTTGCCATAATCAGATCAAGGGCTTTACGGGTCTCTTCGTGAGACAGATCTTCATTTGCAATGGAAGATGCTCTTCCTGAATAGACTAAATGGTAAAAGCATGCTCTGGGAATATCCATCTTTTCAAGAAGATCAAATATACCTGGAATTTCATGGACATTCCGTTTGTTTATGGTAAATCGTAATCCGACCTTGATGCCGGCCTCCTGGCAATTGCGGATACCCTGGAGTGCTTTCTGAAATGATCCCTTGATCCCTCTGAATTTGTCATGAGTCTCCTCAAGCCCGTCCAGACTGATCCCCACATAGGAGAGCCCGATCTCCTTGAGAATTTTTGCTTTCTCTTTTGTAATCAGGGTTCCGTTAGTAGATATTACTGCCCGCATCCCCTTTTTTACAGCATACTCTGCATACTCAGCAAGACGTGGGTGAACCAGAGGCTCTCCTCCTGACAGCAGGAGCACCGGAGCTCCGAATTGGGCCAGATCATCAATCATGGCAATGCTCTGCTCATGTGTCAGTTCATTGTCATAGGAGATATCCTCAGATTGTGCGTAGCAGTGTACACATCTTAGGTTGCATCGTTTAGTCATATTCCAGACTACAACAGGTTTTTTGTCAGCAGAGAACTGAAGAAGGTGAGAGGGAAGTTTGCCGGAATGGCGGGCATAGCGTAAGGTATCCGAGGGTTCAACGGTTGAACAGTATAGTTTGGAAATTCCAATCATGATGATATCTCTTTTTTGATAAGGTCATTCAGAAAGTTTTCAGGTTCCAGAAGCGATTTTCTGGATAGGAAAAATCTGTTTTTTGCTGATTTGTCACGAATCAGATTTAGGCCATTGTAAAAATCATTATAAATTTTTGCGGATATTTCCATTGAAGAGATTTGATTGTGAATAAGCTTTTCAATGAGAAAATCAACGGCATCCTCTTCAAGGACAATGTTTAAATCGTAGTTTTTATAGAAATCGACCTCAATTTTTTTTATTGATTCATAGTATGATTTGATTTGCTGTATAGCATTGCCAAGTTCTGTAACATGGGTACAAAAATATTCTGCAACAAGAGTACACCGATATTGTGAAAGGGTCAGCCCATGTCTTATGGATAGATTTTTCCAGTTTTTGGATACATATTCGGCAATATACTGTTTTTCATTTTCAGTTGCCAAACGGTGTATTTCATCCCAGTTATAATCATTCTCATAAAATTTTGACCAGTCTGCTTTTGTGCCATGGTTTTTGTTTTTTTGATAGTATGAGGTACGACAGGAGACTGAATATTCACTTGAGTCTGTTTTTTCATGGGCACAAAGAATTTTTTCAAGATATTCTGCCGGATTCTCGACAAGTTTCTGAGTTACGGTCAGTCTCTTTATGTCTGATGACGGCAGATGTTCTTCAAAAGAGATTAAAACATCTTCGACAGCACTGACAAGACCCCTGGCACCAGTATTTTCATGAAACGCTCTGGCAGCAAGGAGTTTAAGAGAATCATCTGTGAATACAATATCAATTCCATATGCCTTAAAATCAAGACGTTTGCCAAGGATTACCGGATTGTTTGGCATCCTGAGAATATCATAGAGGTCATTTTCAGAGAGTTTTTCAAGCACGCACCGCACCGGAAGTCTGCCTATGAACTCCGACTCAAATCCAAATTCCACCAGATCTTCAGCCTTGAGGTGTTTGAGAATATCAGACTCATCTTTGGCAGTGGATATGGTTGATCCAAATCCTATTGACTGCTTTGATATCCGTTTGGATACAATCTGTGCAAGATCTCCAAATGCCCCGCTGACAATAAACAGAATGTTTGCGGTATTGATCCGCCGTTTACTCCGTTTTCCTGTTTTATGGTAGTTTTCAAGTTCCTGTATCATTGAAATTGGATCATGAGGAACCTTGAGATCTATATCAGTCTCTTCCATTGGTTTAAGAAGTGCTCTTTGTACACCTGTACGGGAAACATCCGCCCCTCTGAAGTTTTGACTTGCGGCAATCTTGTCAATTTCATCAATATACACAATTCCATACTGGGCAAGCTCAATATCGTCATTTGCCTCTTTTACAAGGTCTCTTATGATATCTTCAACATCACCGCCAACATAGCCGGTTTCAGAAAATTTGGTGGCGTCCGCCTTGACAAACGGGACACCAATTTTTTTTGCAATTAGTTTGATGAGGTATGTTTTACCCACTCCGGTTGGGCCAAGCATTAGAATATTTGACTTTATGCTGCCAGTTATTCCAGCCTGAATTCCAGTATTCTCTTCAAGGTGTTTTATTCTATTGAAATGAGTACATATTTTTGTAGATAGAACAGATTTTGCTCTATATTGTCTTATGATATACTGGTCAAGGTAGGATACAAGCTCGGTAGGTTTTATATCAAAATTGATGAATTCGCTTTTTTCGGAAGGAGAGTCTGTCCCTTTGATTGCAGCGTTTTTAGGGAGTATTGATGGTGATATTATCTTGACAGTTCCCCCAAATCTCTTGTTCAGAAATTCTTCAATCTCTTTCTCTATTTTTTGCGGGTCTGGTAAATTTTCATTTTTTTCATTCATGGCTGGATAATATAATCATAGTGCGGGTAATATTCAAGAAATAGTTCTTTTTTTATTTTTTTTCTCAAATAGCAGACAATGCTGGCCAGTTGAGTTAAAAACTGTAATAGATGGCATTGTTTTTCCTTTGAAACCCATTGCCTTGCATCCGTATGGATTGTTTATATCCCATGTGACATAATAGTGAATGCATTCTCGGCAGTTTATTTTTGTATTTTTTATATTCAGCATATTTTTTTATGGTCTTGCAAAAAGTCAGAACCTGACTTTTTAAATCATGCAAATTAAATAAGTTATGGCTGTAAAAATGTCTTTGAGTCAATATATTACGAGAGCGTAAATCTTTGCTGTATTGAGAAGAGCACTATAACAAAAAGAGCCACAAACATGAAATGTAAGTGGCTCTTTTTTTATATTTGGTGCCGAAGAGGAGACTTGAACTCCTACGGGTCGCCCCACACGCCCCTCAAGCGTGCGTGTCTACCTATTCCACCACTTCGGCTTGATAACTTATAGAGATCAATAAATCAGGTACTGCTGCAAGTTTATAAAATAATTATTCAGATTTTGCTGGCTCTTCTTTTTTTGTGGTCTCTGCTTCTGATGGGACTTCCTTATTTGGAGAAGAATCTGTAGGTTCACTTTTTTCAACAGAAGAGGTTGTTTCAGGCATTATGGTCTGACTCGATTTGTGCCCAGATGTATAAGCCATGGTCAAAGATGTCAGCATAAAAACAATAGCCACAACTGTAGTTATTTTGCTTAGTGCAGTAGCTGGTCCGCCACCGCCAAACAAAGACTGTCCTGAAGCGGCACCGAATGATGCACCCATGTCCGCCCCTTTTCCTGTCTGAAGCAAAACAATCAGAATTAGAAGGACACAGGAAATAATATGTACGGAGAGGATTAAAGTTGTCATAGGTTATATCATTCTATTGAATTTTATGATTTGAATAAAATTATCTGCATCAAGGCTTGCACCGCCCACTAATGCTCCATCAACATCATCATGGTTCATCAGTTCTGAAATATTGTCTGGTTTTACGGATCCACCATATATAATCCGAGTCTCTTCAGCAAAATTGCTGCCAAACATCTTCTGGATTTTAGTTCTTATGTATCTATGAACTTGCTGTGCCTGATCTGGAGTAGCACTCTTTCCTGTACCTATTGCCCATACGGGTTCATAGGCAATAACCAGATCTGAAAGTTCATCAGAACGGAAGCCTTTTAACCCATTTTCAATCTGTTTGTCAAGAACATAAAATGTTTTTTCGTCCTTTTTTTCCAACTCAGTTTCACCAATACACATCACAGGAACAAGTGATGACTCCACTGCAGCCCTTATTTTCTTGCAAACATCCTCGTTATTTTCACCAAAATATTGCCTTCGCTCTGAATGCCCTATGATAACATGGCTTACTCCGGCCTCTTTGAGCATATTGGCAGAGATTTCTCCTGTGTAGGCACCCTCTTTTTCATAAAAGAGATTTTGTGCTCCGAGATGTATCCTGCTTGCCTTGATTTTTTCGCCGACAAGAGCAAGTGCTGTAAATGGCGGGGCTATCATAATATCTGTATCCTTGACATCACAGGAGAGTTCGGCAAGCCTTAGTGCCGTCGCAACCGCCTGAGAACCGGTTTTAAACATTTTCCAGTTACCTGCAATCAATGGGGCTCTTTTCATTCTTGATCTCCTTATTCTCTTTTTTCCCCTTTAAGTATTCCACTTGCAAGGGAAATGCTTCTTTTTCCATAGACAACAATCTGTTCAACTGCCTGTGAGATATCCATTTTTTCCCTGATATTTACAGCCTTGAATAAAACAGGCAAATTAACACCTGAAATAACTTCAACAGAGCCCTCTTCGAGAAATGAATAACTTAGATTAGAGGGTGTTCCTCCAAACATATCTGTAAATATAATAACCCCTTTATCATCTTTAACTTTTTTTATCCCTTTTTTTATTTTATTACGAAGAAACTCAGGGTTATCTTTTATATCAACCGATATTGAGAAAATATTTTCAATTTTATCATCTACAATAAATTCAAGTGCTTCAATAAGGGCATGGCCCAGATTGGCGTGAGTTACAATTAGAATGCCTGTCATGATTCCGTTAAGTCCCTGTCGATATCTCTGTGAATAATTCCGGCTTTTATTCCCATGGAGTTAAAGTGTTCAAATATTTTTCTGGCAATGGCAACACTCCTGTGACGTCCGCCTGTGCATCCAACAGCAATTGTAAGGTAGGCTTTTCCCTCTTTTTGGTAAAGAGGAAAAAGATAGTCAAGAAGATTGATATATCTATCAAGAAATTCAGCAGTTTCATTCAATGAGAGGACAAAATTTTTAACATCTTCAGACTCGCCATCCTGGTTCTTCAAGGCGGGAACAAAAAAAGGATTGGTCAAAAATCTCATATCAATAACAAGATCAGCATCAGAAGGGATACCATATTTAAATCCAAAAGACATTATATTGGTTTTCATTGATATCTGTTTTTTTGACTCTTTTCCAAAAGCAATAGAGACTATCTCTGCTTTGAGTCGATGAGGATTGTATAAAGAAGTGTCAATGATTATCTCTGAACTGTTTTTGATGGAGAGCATCTCTTTTTTTTCTGAACGAATGCTCTCTGTCAGGCTTGTATCATGTGACATTGGATGATGTCGTCTTGTCTGACTGAATCTTTTGATCAAGGTGTTTTCATCTGCATCAAGAAAAATAGTGACAGGGTTAAAGCCTCGTTCTCTGAGTGCTTCAATAGTCACAGAATACTGAGTTAAAAATTCATGTTCCCTCATGTCCATCACAAAAGACAAACCTTTGATTTTAGGATCATTTTTAAGGGGAAGATCCAAAAATTTGGGCAACAGAGCCATTGGCATGTTGTCTACACAGTAAAAACCAGCATCTTCAAATGCTGCCATTGCAGTGGTCTTGCCCGAGCCTGATATCCCGGTGATAATAAATATCTTCTGATGTTTCATTTTTGAGTTGTTGTCCACTAAAATTCTTCATCCACAGAGTGGATAAGTTGTTCAATTTCCTCAGCAGATTCAGCTTTCAACAGGCTATTCTTAAAATGGCTCTGCTTCAGGAGTTTTGAGATATGGGCAAGCACATTTAGATGAATACCAGTAGAGTTGGCCGGAGTAATAAGAAGGAAAAAAATATGGACAGGCTTGTTGTCTAAAGAGTCAAAATCAACACCTTCGCGGCTTAGTCCAAAACCTATAACAATAGAATTGATGTCGGCAAGTTTGCCATGGGGTATGCCAATTCCCCCACCAATACCCGTACTGCCAAGCTGTTCTCGTTCAAGAAGAACTTTGACAATATTCTTTGTTTCTGTTCCGGTGTTCTTTGAAATAGATGCTGCAAGCTCTTCAAGAACCCCTTTTTTATCCTTGGATTTTAAATTCGCAATTATTGAATCTTTATCAAGAATATCTGATATTTTCATTAAATAGTTTACCTTGTTGTCTCTGATACATAGGATGGTTCAGGTTCAGGGATAACAGCATTATGTAATTCATGTTAATGACCATGACCTGATAGCTGCAACTAACAATAGGTCTCTTGCAGAACTTGCGTTTCATACAGCAAAATCAAAGAATATAATCAAGTTTTGCAGGAAGTCTAATAAAAAACTGTAGAGACACACGGTAATGTGTCTCTACAATTTCATATAACTGCCATGCCCTGATGGGCACAACTAAAAATGAAAGCCTCATGATTACTGCTATTTTGTAGGACTTTCACATAAAACCACCATGATTGCTTACGCATCACAACGATGCATGAAAGTCTTTTTATATAAATTGGTTATAGAGGCTTTCACATAAAAATAAAGAGCTGCATTTTTATGCCTTGGGCTGAATAAGTCCCAGGTTGCCATCACTCCTTCTATAAAGAACATTTAAACGTTCAGTTCTTGAATTGTTAAAAACAAAAAAATTATCTCGTGCTGCATTTAGTTCAGCAACCGCATCATCAATATCCATAGGTTTATAATCAAGTGTTTCCAGGACTATGTCATAGGAGTTTTTTTTTTCGGTCTCTGTTTCCACCACCTCTTCCAGGTCTATTTCATCGCTTTTAATGGTCTCTTTGCTGCCCGACATATGATTTTTCTGTTTTTCTTTATTTTTTTTAATCTGTACTCTGATTTTATCCATCAATGTGTCA
>JADFYT010000159.1 GCA_015232935.1 Desulfamplus sp. | reverse complement strand
TAAGGATGAGGACAATGATATGGATTTAAAACGCAACCTGCTTATGCTGACGATCATTTACGGTATTATCGGCATTTTGCCGCTTTTTTTCGGATCAACACAGTTTATCATGCATATTCTTATCATATGCCTGATCTGGTCTGTGGTCGCCTCCTGCTGGGATCTTATAATGGGATTTGCGGGTATCTTCTCTTTTGGTCAGGTGGCCTTTTTTGTTATAGGCTCCTATGCATCAGCCATTATTTCAGCCAAGTTTTCAGTTCCACCCATATTCTCGGTATTTATGGCAGGTATTGTCGCCGGAGCACTGGGCATACTTGTGGGTCTTCCATGTCTTAAGCTCAAAGGGGCTTACATCGCACTTGTCACCTTTGCTGTTCATATGATTCTCGAACCCATTCTCAAAGGCGATATCGGAAGGGCTATTGGCACAGGAGGGTCACGCGGAATTCTCACCATTGAACCCATGAACATTTTTGGATATACATTCAGCAGTTCCCAGCTTGTCCCCTATTTTTACCTGATGTTTCTTCTTGCCATAATCTGTTCATTTATAATTCTTGTGGTCATAAAATCACATTGGGGCAATGCATTTCTTGCACTCAAGGATGCCGAGGTGTTTGCCACATGTCTTGGTGTCAGTGCATTCAAGTACAAACTGATGGTTTTTGCACTTACCTCATTTCTCACCGGCCTTATCGGTGGATTCTATGCCCACTATGTTGGTATGATCTCTACTCGAATGTTGGGTACAGATCTTTTTGTCACTCTCATGATAATGTTGGTAATTGGCGGCATAGGGAAGTTTCCCGGGGCAATTATCGGCTCTTTTATAACCATCTCCATCAACGAGATGCTCTCTCCTCTGGGGCCATATCGCCCCATCATCTTAGGTGCAATGGTCATTGTTCTTGTTCTTGTGATGCCAGACGGAATTATTGGTCTGATACAAAAAATTTTCCCGGGCCGTAACAGTGAGGATGCAAAAAGCATCTCTTGAGAGCCTTGTAATTCCTATACAGGCTCTTGTCTCTCCATCATTTATTTTGTTTTTTTAAACTTTTTCAGGAGGTAACATGCTAAAAACAGCGAGTAACATGAAAACATCCTTATTTTTAAGTGCAATCTGTCTCTTGTCCATTATCGGTTTCCAGAGTGCCCAGGCAGAGGAGGTCATCAAGGTAGGAGTCCCTCTGGCCATGACGGGTCCCTACACAGACACAGGCGATAATTACTGGAAAGGGATCAAGATGGCAATTGACGAAATCAACGCGAAAGGCGGCCTGCTTGGTAAAAAACTTGAAGAAGTCCGTTTTGATACCCAGGAATTTTCTCCTGAGCGGGTCATGCAGGGTGCGGATTATCTGTGCGGACAGATCAAGGTTGACTCTGTTCACGCAGGATGGGCAGGATGGGGGCAGGATGTTCGTGCCTATGGCAAATATACCGCCCCGTTTTTCGCGGACGACGGCTCTCAGGCTGCCGTGGATGTTTATAAGCAGAATGCCGCTGAATATGCAAACATATTTCAGTTGACAGATACCGGCATCAATCAGGCACAGAGCATGTTCAACGTACTGATGGCACTTCCCTATGAATATCCCAACAAAAAAGCGGTCATTATAACGGCAGATGATGCATGGGGAACAGAAGTGGGAGATACTCTCAAGGAAAATTTTGAAAAACTGGGATGGGATGTTGCCATGCATGAAGTTGTTCCCTACGGCACCCGCGAATGGGGTCCTATCCTGACCCAGATTCGCAAGATCAATCCGGCAATAGTACATGTAGAGATTGTAAGTGCACAGGAGGTTATAACCTTTTTTCGCCAGTTTATGAAAAAACCGACCAATACCATTTTAAGCTATGGATACAGCATTGTTCCAAGAGAAGTTGTGGGGACAATGGGGACAGAGGCTGACGGCCTTATTGGCGAAGTCCCGACAGCCATGCCGACACCCGAGGCTCCGACTCCGGAGGCACAGGCGTGGCTGGATAAATTCAATGAGATATGGAAACACCTTCCCCAGGCAGGTTCATGGGCTGCATACAGTGGTGTAAAAGCGTGGGCTGCCGCTGTAGAGGCTGTTGGCGATGAGAAAAAACATAACGAGGTGAGTGACTATATAGCAAAAAATGGATATAAGGGCGAAACCGGCATGTGGAAATGGGATCAGGATCATGTAATGAGAGCTGGCGGAGATGTCCCGATCGTCCATTACCAGGTACAGAACGGAGAGATGGTGGCTATTTTCACAGATCCACCCACAAAGCCATATAAAAATTACAAATTTCAGGTTCCAAGATGGATTAAATAGCCACAATCAATCGTTTTACGGGCATATGAGCATCTGTCTGAATCAGGATGACCATGATTTACAGGATGAATAAGGATTCGTATTTCGTTAATCCTTTCATCCTGAATATCCTGATTCTGACAGTGTTGACAAGGCTCTTGACTGATAGGTGTCAACTTTGGGCAAGTTAATTCGCTCCGTGCTCTTCTCCGCTGTACAATCTTCCGTTTTTTGTCTTCAGGAAATCATTCAGGCCGATATCCTCCTGTTTTATAAATCCTTTATCAGGCAGAGAACCATTGTTGACCATCTCTATTATCGCGCAGGCAGACGCGGCGGTTGTCCATGAAATCGCACGCCACTGTTTTCCATCAATGCTGACAGGATAGTATGCTTTTACAAATTCGTCACGGAACAACTGTTTGTCCTGAAATCCTTCTGCAGAAGCGTGGACATAAACCACATCATCATTAACCGCGGGTTTGGCATTGGTCAGAATCTCCCCCGCTCTTTTTCTATCCTCACGCATAAGAAGCTCATGAAAGAAAAAATTCATCTGTTTTACATGACCCGGGTAACGGATGCTCTTGTAATCCAGGTTATCAATTTTTCCTATATATGTCTCGCACATGGTTCCAAGGCCGCCTGAGGTTGTAAATGCCTCAAGCTGAATTCCATGGATAAAAAGCTGTTCAATCCACTCCATGGGAGAGACCCATTTGTGCTGGCCGCCTTCAATAACCTCACAGTCATTGAGATACTCGTTGACAACCCCTTCAGGAGACCAGTTAAAGGCATATCCCAACAAGCCTGTAGGATTCCTGGGAAGTGCTCCAACCCTGAGTTTTATGCTGCGGATTCTGGTAAAATTGGATGCTAAAGATGCCCCCACAATGGCTATAAATCCAGGTGCGAGACCGCATTGAGGTGCCATTACCGTGCTGGCGTTTTTGCTCATTTCCATGATCGCTTTTGTTGTCGGAACATCTTCGGTCAGATCAAAGTAGTGAACGCCAAGTTTGTGGGCAACGGTTGCCACATCAATATTATAATTGTATGGCAAACAGGATATTACCGCATCAAAACCCTTTAACTTCTGCTCTATACTCTCCATATTTGCCATGTCGGTTGTGATGGCAGGAAAAGGAAGCCCTTCTTTGGCATAAATGTCCGCTCCAGTTACTTTAAATCCTGTTTTGTGAAGCAGAGTTCCAACAAGACTCCCGACTTTTCCCAATCCCAATACCAGTACTGATTTGATTTTCATACGCTTTTAATTTCTCCTTTTTAATTAAACTTCACGGCAGACTCTCCTGCCACAAAATGGCCTCTCTATTTGATAGATTTCATCCAGAAGACCATGTACTTGAATGATTCAGTATCTTCACCCAGATCTTTCCAGGAAAATTGTGCAATAATATCGTGCTGCCTGATATACCCCCTTTTCCGCCAGTAACGATCAAGAGGGGTGTATCCGGAAGGTTTATCCGGATGGTTTTCCGGCCTTTCAACAGCACAAAAAGAGGTGTAATCAAAATTGCCTGTTTTTTTAGCATGCTCCTCCCTCTCCTGGAACATTCGCGGGTATATTCCGTGGCCTCTGAACTCTTTTAGAAGAACGGACTCTCCAAAATAAAATATTCGATCGGGTGAATACCCTTTCTTGATGAAAGGCTCTTTAAACTCGTCAGCAGCAAATTCCATTGGCAAGCCGGTGGACGCACCAACAATTTGATCTTCATTGGAAACAATTACGACAATGCTCTCTTTGGTCTCTGTGTAAACCTTGAGATATTTCTCCTCATATTCAAGACTTCCATCGTAAATATAGGGATATTCGCTGAAAATCTTGATCCTCAATGCCGCAAGTTCTTTGATATATGGCTTTATATCGGTTCCTGTAACAGTTTGAATATTAAAATCATACATGGTGTTTAGACTCTCCACTCATAATAGTTGAATAAACCTCCTGCAGAACTCTTTTTTCATCCAGTAAAATCAAGGAACAAATCCGGTTTGCAGGAAGCCTGATAAACATTCATGGCCATTGCGTGATCCCCTGATTATGAAAATCAAAATTCATTTTAATGTTAATTAATGCGTTGTGAAATACTGACGTATAAGTGTGCAAAAATCTTCTCTATGTTTATCTGAAGTGGCAAAAGACGTAACAAGACGAACAAGAACCTCGTTATGTCTCAACTGGGCACCTGGAGGCAGAGCCTCTTTATACCACGGATAGAACTCGGCACCAGATTCCTGCAAAAAGGCAGATAACTCAGATGGCATAATAACAAAGAGTTCATTAGCCTGAACCGGCCAGGCAATATGCAAATCCTTAAACGACAGGATATCTTCTGCTAATGCAGCGGCCTGGGTATTGGCATTCCTGGCAAGATCAAGCCAGTGTCTGTCCTTGAGCCATCCTGCAAACTGGGCACCCAGAAAACGCCCTTTGGAGACAAGATGGCCTGTTCTTTTTCTGTGATGAATGAAGTTTTCAGCCAGATCCTTTTTAAAAAAGAGGAGAGCCTCAGCACAAAGTGCCCCGCATTTGGTTGCACCCAAAGAGAGAACATCCACACCTGATTTCCACGACAATTGTGCCGGAGCGGCTTCAAGAGAAGCTACAGCATTGGCAAATCTTGCACCATCCATATGAATGTGCAAACCACTGTTTTTTGCAACATCACAGATATCCTTGATCTCGGCCGGAGTATAGACAAGACCCGCCTCGCTTGCCTGGGTAATACTTATAGCCCGTGCCCGGGAGTTATGTGGAAAATTTGTACCGGCTTTTTCAAAATACTCCAGAAGATGATCAGACGTAATCTTGCCTTCCCCTTTCGAGATAGGGACAAGACGGGCACCTCCGGTAAAGAGTTCAGGTGCTGTAGATTCATCCAGTATAATATGTGCATGGCTGTGGCAAAGAACCGATTCCCACGGATTTACCAGGCACGAAAGTGCAAGAGAATTGGATGCTGTTCCGGTTACAACAAAATAAGCCTCCAGATCACATTCAAAAATTTCCTTTAGAGCATCTATGGCTTTACGGCTCCACTCATCATCACCGTAGCCATGTGCATGGCTTTTATTGGCGGCAATTACCATCTCCAGTACCTGTAAAGACGCTCCTGTCTGATTATCACTGCCAAACAGCATTGAATATCTCCTTTTATGTTAAAAAATTTACCTGAATTTTCAATAGGTTTATAAATGACAACATGTCGAAAACTTTCAAACCGGTTAAACCTCCCTGGCCCACAACCTCTCAAACCCCAAAGAGACAACAAGATATATTCTCAAATTCCACGACAAATTTCATTATTTCTCCCTATATTTGCACAGATTTCATGTGCTTTTTGAAAAGATTACAAAATCCGTTCACATTCCCCAGACAACAATTTTTTTATCTTTGCACAATTTTGTATTATCAATATTTGTGCTGTCGGTGTTGGCAATAGCTGTTTTTTCATTTTGACCGAACCCGTCTCTTCTAAAAATCTTCTCTTCCCATGATTTGCCCCGAGTTCTGTCAAAGATCACAAGATGCCCTTCATCTGTACCGCATCTGTCCATATATTCAAGAGTTTGCCTGACTCCATCCTTTATGGTTTTGTCCAGCGATTT
>JADFYT010000158.1 GCA_015232935.1 Desulfamplus sp. | reverse complement strand
CGGTGGCGGCATTGATGAAAATATAATCAGGGTCATACCTGATGCCTGTAAGGTTATTATCGAGAAGGGAAGTTGGGAAATTCCCCCTGTTTTTAAATTTCTCCAGGATGCGGGTGGTGTAGAAGATCATGAGATGCATCGCACATTTAATAACGGTATTGGCATGATTGCTGTTGTACCTGAAGCGTCAGCCCAGGATTTCATGGACAGACTCAATGCAATGGAAGAAAAGGCTTACATTATTGGTGAGATTGCGTCAAGAACAGAGTCTGATCCCCAGGTCGAGTGGGTATAATCCCTAAACATCCATGGCCGTTGCACCGCTGCCCCGAATCATGAAAACAGGAATTTGTTTTCATGGCAAAGTACTTGTTAATTCTTGTCCGAGACCACCTGTTAACCCTTAAGATACCTGTTAATTCTTAAATGATCATACTTGGCATTGAATCTTCATGTGATGAGACAGCAGCCGCGGTTGTTGAGGATGGAACTGTTATCCTCTCTTCTGTGGTGTCATCCCAGATAGCTGTGCATCACAAATATGGGGGAGTTGTTCCTGAACTTGCTTCAAGAATGCATATTGAATCCATAATTCCTGTTGTAATGGATGCGGTCGAGTCAGCCGGAATAACCCTTGATGATATTGATGGTGTGGCTGCGACACGAGGACCCGGATTGATAGGTGCACTTCTTGTTGGGTTCTCTTTTGCCAAAGCATTCGCGTGGGCAAGATCAATTCCCTGGACAGGTGTAAACCATCTTGAAGGACATATCTATTCAGTTCTTCTGTCAGATGATCCTCCCGAGTTTCCTTTTGTCATCCTTCTGGCCTCTGGCGGACATACCAATCTTTATAGCGTTACCTCTGCCGATCAATTCGAACTTATGGGTCAGACTCGTGATGATGCTGCTGGCGAGGCTTTTGACAAGGTTGCCAAAATGCTGGGGCTTGGATATCCTGGTGGTGCTGTTATTGAAAAACTGGCCCAAAAAGGAGACCCCCATTCAATAGCCTTTCCAAAATCCTACCTTGAACAAGACAGCTTTGATTTTAGTTTCAGCGGAGTAAAATCTGCCGTGGCACGATATATTCATGATCTTGAAGATCACTCCGGTAACTCAAGTGCTGTCATGGATCGCAATAATACTGATTCTGAATCAAGGTTGGCCGGAGATATTGATTCTGAACGCAAAACAGACAGTGATACCAAAAATGGAAATAACCATACCCATAGTCATGGCAGCATTGATGAAAATACTGCTGCTGATATCGCGGCTTCCTTCCAGGAGGCTGTAACGGAAGTTCTTTCGCACAAACTTGTTGGTGCCGCCTTGAACAAAGGCGTGAGGAATATTGCTGTGGCAGGAGGAGTGGCTGCGAATTCTGCCTTGAGAAGAAAACTTCTATCGTGCATTAATGCGGCAGATCCCAAAGGCTTGAAAGGAGTTTCCAAAGACTTGCAGGAAGGTACTGCTTCCAGGAGTGTAACATCTTCTGTTTCACAGGCATCAGGCAAAAAAGGTTCATCAATCACTGCGGGAGATCTTAAGCTTCATATGCCTCCTCTTTCTCTTTGCGGCGACAATGCTGCCATGATTGCCGCAAGAGGCTATACAATGATCAAGGATGGCCGGCTGTGCCACCTTGACCATGATGTCTTTTCCCGCACAAGAATCTGAGAGTATCCCAACCATTTGAATAGACTAAAAAAATCCGTTCTGTCCTTTAGGCTTCAGAAATCACCTATATATTTTCTTTTAAGTGATGCAATTCTGTGTGATGATTCAAGACCCTTCCTGTAAAGTTCATCATCATTGGAAATAAGGGATTTTATCTGCTGAAACGCATTTTCTATAGATGGCCCCTTATGGCATATCAAGGTTATATCTACTTGTGCATTCAGAATTTGCCTGATACTTGTTTTTATATCACACTTTATGGCTTTCATGTCCAGATCATCAGTCATGACAACCCCATGATACCCCATCTGGTCACGTAAGACTGTTTTGGCAATATTGAAGGAGAGGCTTGCTGGCCACTTGCTGTCCAGGTCTGTGTATAGAATATGCGACAGCATAATGGCCGCCACATCTGATTTTATGGCTGCCATAAAAGGGATAAAGTCAGAGCTCTCCATAAGTTTGCGTTCAGCATCAAGAATCGGGAGTTCCAGGTGGGAATCCCTTGTTGTTCTGCCGATTCCGGGAAAATGTTTGGCAACAGCCATTATACCGTTCTGCTGAAGGGTCTCTATAATACATGAACCAAGTTTTCCAACCTTTTCAGGATTTCCTGGAAATACCCTATTGGCCATAATGCTCTTGAAGCCATCACAAGACCCTTCTGTTTCCGGAATTATATCCATGACCGGAGCAAGATCCATATTTATATGGACTGATTTAAGTTCATTTGCCGTGACAGTGGCAAAATTTGTGGCACTGTCAATGTCCGTAATATGCGGGTTGCCTGAAAACTCTGTAAAATCAGGTTTTTTCAGTCTTGCAACTTCTCCTCCTTCTTGATCTACTGCAATGAAAAGAGGTGGCAGATCGCATGAACTTGCGTAATCTTGAACAGAAAGGGACAATTCTTTTACCTGCTCGGCAGATTCTATGTTGCCTGCAAAAAGAATGATTCCACTTACCTTTATATCTTTTATGAGAGCTTTAAGCTCGCTGTTGATCCCGGTGCCTTCAAATCCAACCATGAGCCTCTGACCGGCAAGCAGGTCAATATCTATATCTTTTGATATCATGATTATTTATATTCCCGTTTATTTATTTATCTTTACCATGAAAAATACACCCTGGTTTTCATGCTTGGGGCGTGGCTGAAAAATAAGGCCGTGAGCGTTCATTAATTTACCGTGAAAATGACTATCATTTTTATATTTGGGGGTGATTGATACATGTTAATCATGCTCGTTTAGTATAGTATGAACCTGCGGATTCAGCGGCAGATTCAGAATTTATCAATAATCAGATCAAATTATAAAAACAGTCTCTCTGTCTTGGCAGAAAACCCGCCTCTTCAATAAGTCGGCGAATCTCTTTTTCAGGAAGCATGAAAGCCACTCCGGCAGAAGCAACGACATTCTCTTCGATCATGGTGCTGCCCATGTCATTGGCACCGTAAAACAGTGCTGTCTGGGCTATTTTATCCCCTTGAGTTACCCACGAAGCCTGAATATTTTCAAAATTGTCCAGAAATATCCGGCTCAGGGCAAGGACTCTGAGGTATTCCACCGCACTGGCCTTTCTGATTTTGATTTTTCTGTTATTCAAGTCTGTATAAGGTTTGTTCTCAGCGACTTCAAGATCTTTGTTGATAAAGCCTCTATCCGTATTGATGGTGACAAGCCTTGTGTTGTCAGGCTGAAATGTCCAGGGGATAAATGCTGTAAACCCGCCTGTTCTATCTTGAAGCGAACGTATTTTATCAAGATGTTCAAATATGTGAGACGGAGACTCAATGTGTCCAAACATCATGGTAGCACTTGATTTAAGACCTGATTCATGAGCTGTTCGCATTACCTCAAGCCACTGTCCGGCAGTGCATTTGTTTGGCGAAACCTTGTCTCTTATTTCGTCGCAGAGGATTTCGGCACCTCCGCCAGGTATGGAGCCAAGCCCTGCATCTTTAAGAGTGGAAACGATCTTGCTTACTGTCAGTGACGATTTTTCTGCAAGCCATGATATTTCAGGCGGAGAAAACCCGTGAACATGAATTTCAAAGTTTGATTTTATATATTTCAGAAGATCAATATAGTAATCAAGGCCAAGCTCAGGATTCATTCCGCCCTGAAGGAGAATCTGGGTTCCGCCTAACGCTATGGTCTCCTCGATTTTTTGATGCAGACTCTCCTTTGATATAACATATCCTTTTTCCGATGATATAGCATATCCTTTTTCCCAACTTTGTATATCTGCCCGCCTTTTGCCTTGTGTCAATCCTGGTGCTGGTACTTTGTAAAATGCACAAAACAGGCAGCCTGACATGCATACATTGGTATAATTGATGTTGCGATCAACCACAAAAGTTATTGTTCTGTCCGGATGGAGCTTAAACCGTCGCTGATCAGCAAGGTTTGCCAGAGTAAGAATGTTGGCATGGCAGTACAAAGCAAGCCCCTCTTCTATGGAAATACGCTCTCCACTGGAAATTTTTTGAATAACCGCCTCAACTTTTGCATCATCAGCGTTATCTCTTGAACTGTCAATTTCCTGCATGAATCTCTCCGTAAAATGAATCTCTTTCAACCGGGACAAAACCGGCACTTTTGATCATCTCTTCCATCTGTTCGCGAGTAAGGCCTTTTGCAGATTTTGCCCCTGCCGCGTGGGTAATTCTCTATTCAATGATAGTTCCATCCAGATCATCAGCACCATAATTCAGTGCCACCTGGGCAAGTTTTTCTCCTATCATTACCCAATAGGCTTTTATATGAGCAAAGTTATCCAGCATAAGGCGCGATATGGCGACCATTTTTAAATCATCCACAGCAGTTGTGGATGGCAGTTCAGAAAGTCTGGTGTTTTTTGAATGGAAAGCAAGGGGAATAAAGGCGGAAAAGCCGCCGGCACTTTTAACCGAACCTGTTTCTTGTTTTGCATGATAACTGTGTGGCTTGCGATCAGAACAGCTATAACCACCTGTTTTATCTTGAAGTTCTCTAAGTGAAACAAGATGGTCAACTCTCTCTTGAATAGTTTCAATATGGCCGTACAGCATGGTGGCATTGGATGGAATTCCCGCACGATGGACAGCCTCCATTATCTCAAGCCATCGTTCTTTGCCTATTTTTTTGGGAAAGAGCTTTTTTCTGACCCGTTCGCTCATCACCTCTGCACCGCCTCCCGGCATCATATCAAGCCCCGCATCTTTCAATGCGGCGACAGTCTCGTCAATAGAAAGGCCGGATATATTTGAAAGATAATCAATCTCGACACACGTAAAAGCCTTTATTTTTGCATTGGGTCGTATTCTTTTTACAGTCTTGAGCAGGTTTATAAAGTATGAAAAGTCAAGATCAGGGTTTAATCCTCCAACAATGTGGATCTCATTTACAGGCTCACTTATCCTTAGCATGAGCCGCCTTTCAATCTCTTCCATGTTCCATGAATATGATTCACTGTCCGCTTTATCAACGGCATAGGCACAGAAAAGGCAGCGGTTCTTGCAGATATTGGTGTAGTTCAGATGCTGATTGTATATGTAAAAGGCTTTCCGGCCATGAAGCCTGCGTCTGACCGTGTCTGCCAGCATGCCTACGCCATTAAGATCAAGGGTATCAAAAAGAAGAAGCCCGTCTTGCCTTGAAAGACTGGTTTCTGTTTGTATTTTATCATAGATGTTTTCAAGCCGTTTATCGGCAAAATTCCATTTCACTAACTTCTCCTATATCATACATTTGTGGCATGCATGGCAGAATGCTCTGTGCAACCACAAACTTAAATCTTGTTATTACAGATATTTAAAAGGATAGAGTCACCACTTGTCAGCTCTTTTTTTTCACTCGTCTGACAAGCCGTTTCTTTTTGGGGGGTGCTTCTCCTGGTGGCTGGCCTGGCTGTGGAGTGTAACCATGTGGCTGGGAATAGCCTGGTTGTGGAGGATATCCCGCTGGCTGGTTGCTGCTATCAGGATGATGAGCATGGCCGGCTGCTTGAGGTATAGCATTATCGGAAGCTATATTACGGGCAAGAGCGGGATCAGACAGGCTGTTTTGAGAAAAGGTACATGATGCCCTTGGGCATTTAAGTCCTTTTGTACCTTGACCAGTCCGGAAATCGACCAGAAATGAATTTTTGCAAAGAGGACATGGAAAGTGATAAGGTTGTGACCAGCTCACAAAACGGCAGTTTCTGTCAGAACAGATAAAATACTCCTTGCCTGTTTCAGTTTTTTCTTGCTTTATTGTGCCGTTATGACAAACAGGGCAGGGAATGGT
>JADFYT010000157.1 GCA_015232935.1 Desulfamplus sp. | reverse complement strand
AATTCAGGATTTTTGTAATGCCCGCAATCAAACGCTATCCGGGAATAAAGGCTCTGGAGTGGATTCCTCGGGTTGCTGATTCCGAGCGTACAAAATACGAGAAGACGGCAAAAGATGACGGCCTGACAGATTTTCGGATTACCGAGCATCAAAAAGAGGTTGAAGACAATTATAAAGACAAGGATCTCAACAAAGACAAGGATCCCAAAGGCAACCAGCAGGATGTTAAAGACAAAAATAATCAGCAAATGGTTACGGCAGGCAAACGCAGTGAATACTACCCTGTATATTTTGTGGAGCCGATCAAGGGCAATGAAAAAGCTCTCGGCTTTGACCTCGCGTCAAATGCCATACGGAAACAAACACTTAATGATTCCATGGAATCCGGTAAGATTCTTGCGACCGCCCGTATTAAACTTGTGCAGGAAACTTACGACAGATTCGGAATTGTTATATTTGTACCTGTCTATTCAGGAGAGCCTTCCAACAGTTTTGAAGGTTTGGAAAAACTTCACGGATTTGTTACAGGTGTGTTTAGCATCAGCAGCATCATGGAGAGAGCCATTAAACAGTTAAACGAAGCTGAAGTTGATTTTGAGCTTCATGACATAACAAATAATGATGATTTGTTATATTCCACACAACAAACTTCCACACAACAAATCTCAACTCAAGAAACCTCCACTCGACAAATCGCTACCCTGCAAGTATCTACCCGGCAAGTCTCCAAAACCGAAAAAATGACAAAACAGAGCCAATCCTTTGAATTTGCGGGGAGAAAATGGGAGGTTACAGGTTATCCGACAATCGAGTTTGTGCGAGCCCGACAGACATGGCAATCATGGGGAGTTTTAATTTCCGGATTGCTTTTTACCCTTATAGCCAGCCTGTTTTTCCGCAAGGGAATGTCCGAGCTGGAGAAAAGCCGTACAAGCATGGCCGTTATAATGGAGAACGCCTCCCAGGGTATTATAACCATAGACATAAATGGAATAATCCAGACAGCCAACCACGAAGTTGAAAGATTGTTTGGATACAGCCAGGGAGAGTTGGCAGGCAAAAAAATAGAAATATTGCTGCCAGAAAGATTTCGCGAAAAACATGTGAAACACAGAATCGATTTTTTTGCCAATCCGTCACAAAGAAGGATGGGTGAAGGGGTAAACCTTTCTGGACTAAAGAGAGACGGCAAAGAGTTCCCGCTTGAAATAGCATTATCTTTTTTCAAGACCGCAGATGGCATTCTGGCTATGGCGTTTGTCATTGACATTACCGGACAAAAGAGAGCCGAAGATGAGCTCAGGCAGGCAAAGGAGGCGGCTGAATCGGCAAATCTTGCCAAAAGCGAATTTTTAGCCAACATGAGCCATGAGATCAGAACGCCTATGAATGCTGTTATCGGCATGGCTGAAATCCTGACAGAAACAGATCTTGCCAAAGAGCAGCAAAATTATCTTGACATAATAAGAGCTGCCGGAGAGAACCTTCTGGACATCATCAACGCCATTCTGGATATGTCCAAAATTGAAACAGGACAGTTTGAACTCGATTCCACATCGTTTTCATTGCATAAACTGGTTGAGATAGTCGGAGAAATCATGGCATTCAGAACCCATCAAAAGGGTCTGGAACTGGCCTATCTTGTCAACACGGATGTACCGGACGGACTTATTGGAGATCCTACGCGTTTAAGACAGATTCTGATTAACTTGATAGGCAACTCTGTTAAATTTACAGATAAAGGCGAGATAGTTCTTGAGATAAAGCTTCTCAAGGAAGATAAGGATTTGGCAGAAATCCTCTTTTCCGTTCGGGATACAGGCATCGGGATTCCCGATGATAAACATGAAAAGATATTTGAAAGCTTTACCCAGGCGGACAGCTCTACTACCCGCAAATTTGGCGGTACCGGTCTTGGCCTTGCCATTTCCAGAAAATTTGTTCAGATGATGGGTGGCCGTATCTGGGTGGAAAGCGAAGTTGGCAAGTACAGCACTTTCTTCTTTACGATAAAATTGGGCATTGACAAGCATTTCAAGGAAAATATCTATCCAGCAAAAGTTGACCTGACAGGAATTAAAGTGCTTATAGTTGATGACAACGACACCAACCGCCTGATAATGCGGCGAATGGTTGAGCAGCGTGGAGCAAGCGTGGTTGAGGCAATTGATGGTCCGGCCGGGCTTGCTGAACTTGAGAATACAAGGTTTGATCTGATTCTTCTGGATTTTCACATGCCGGGCATGGACGGGCTGGAAGTCGCGGAAGAGATCAGAAACAATCCGGACTTGCAGAGCAGCATGATGATGCTGGTATCTTCAAGCACACGAATCAACCCTGATGAAATCAAGAGAACAGGCATAAATAACTGGTTGGTCAAGCCCCTCAAGGAGGCAGATCTGATGAATGCCATTTCTGAACTTCTTGATAAAGATAAACAACATGAAACAAACAAGGGTAAAAAAGATGAGGCTCTTCCTCAAGCTCCAAAGACAGAAAAAAAAGGGATCAATATTGCTGACCTTCCGCCTCTGCATATTCTTTTGGCCGAAGATACAGAGCACAATGTCAATCTGGTCATGATTTATCTTGAAAAGGCTCCTTTTACAATCGACGTTGCGGCAAATGGAGTCATTGCTCTTGAAAAATTCAGATCAACGAAATATGATCTTGTGCTGATGGATATTGAAATGCCCGAGATGGACGGGCTGGAAGCGACACAAAAGATCAGGGAGTGGGAAGTTCAAACAGGTTCTAAACCCGTACCGATTATTGCCCTGACCGCACACGCCCTCAAAGCACATGAGCAGAAAAGCAAAGAGGCTGGATGCAACGCCCATCTTACCAAACCGATCAAAAAGGCAACATTGCTAAAAACAATTATTCAATCAACCACAAAGTAGATTTTGTTCAGGTTTAAACATTTATTGGTGGTGGGTCAAATCCGTTGATATATTAATAGATTTATATTCAGAGAATATTCTATCCACAGGTTTGACCCACTACCCATTTATTGATGTTGCAATGCCAATTAAAAATTGACACGTTATAAGCAAGGAGCATGTTATGACTCAAACTGTTACGGTGAAAATAGACAAGGCGTTAGAACCTTTGATTCCAGATTACCTCAAGGATATAACCAGATGGCTACAGCAGATGAAAGATGCTTCGGAAAAAGGCGATTTCAATATTGTCCGGGATTTGTCCCATAAGATGACAGGAACCGGAAGCGGCTACGGATTTGATTTTATTACCAATATCGGCACAAAGCTCAATAAAGGAGCGCATGAGGAAAATGCGACCAGGATCATTAAACTATGTGATGAACTCAGAGATACTCTTGAAAGAGTAGTTGTGGAATATTTTGAAGAAGATGATGACGAAGAGATCTTTATCTGATTATCTGACTTGATTAAGTAGCGGTACTAAATTTTTTACCCGCATCTATATTTTAATATGATAATAATATCAAATAATTATGATTTGAATAACAGGAAGAAATTTTTAGACCATTACTTATCTGATTTGATTATTTGACGATCTTGTGAAAAGTCACAAACCTGTTTTTAAAACCATATAAATTCAACATTCTGTGATTTTAAAAAAGGCTTCAGGCCAACTTTTCAAGAGTTAGTTCTATTCAGGCGGGGAGATGATGATATGGAAGAAGAGATCAAGGTTCTGGCAGTAGAGGATGATATTCATTTTTTCAATTTGTTGAAGGAGATTTATTTTGCCACCATCAACAAGTCAGCCAGCCAAAAATTCAGGATAGACTGGATTGAGCACTGGCAAAAAGAAGATATTGAACGTTTCAGAGAGTATGATGTGATACTGCTCGACCACTATCTTAACGCATCTACAGGAACACAGGTACTTCAGCAGGCCATGGAGATAGATTGCAGGGTTCCTATTGTTTTTCTGACAGTATCAAGCAATCGAAAGGTTTATGAGGAGGCGTTAAACAACGGGGCATCGGGCTATGTAGTCAAGGATAAATTAGATCCCTTTATTCTGGAATCGGTAATTCGTTTTGCTATTATAAACGCCAGGCAAAAAGAGCAGATCCGGCATCTTGGTTTACATGATCCTCTGACCGGCCTGCCAAACAGAACCCTGTTTTTTGATCGCCTGATTCATGCAATCTCCAGAACAGACCGAAGCAGGCATAATTCCGGTAACAACTCCATATGTGTCCTTTTTTATATAGATCTGGATGGATTCAAGCATGTTAATGACAATTTTGGACATGATGCAGGAGACCATGTACTAAAAGAGGCAGCCCAAAGATTAAAAAATTCTGTCAGGGAGACAGATACTGTCGCACGGCTTGGAGGAGATGAGTTTGCGGTAATACTTCAGATTGACGCAAGAGACCATATTGAAGGGACAAGCGATATTAAAGAGGTGGGCGACATTGAAGGGATAGCAAATATTGAAGCTGTTGCAAAAAAGATCATCGCAGCCATTGATCAGCCTGTTCATCTGGGCGGAAACAGGCAATGCGGCATTGGTGCAAGTGTTGGAATAAGTATCTATCCAGATGATTCAGAATCTGCAGAGGCACTTATGAAAAAAGCCGATTCGGCAATGTACCAGGTTAAAAAAAGAGGAAAAAACAATTATCTGTTTTATAAACCGGATCATCTTGATACAGATCTGAAATAGTTGCACTCTTGAAATAGTTGCAGCCCTGAAATAACCTGAGTGCATTTCAGGGCTGACAGAAGACTTGATATCATGAAGGGAAAAATGGAGATTCCATACAATCAGGTTTAAAAAAAGCGAGTTAGTTAAGCCATTATTATATCAGAAAGCCCCTTATCCTTCAGATACTGAGGATAAAGCCTGTACGCAGGTTTTAATACCGGCAGAAGTTTCAGGGTCTTGGGTACATTGCCCTTTGCAACAACAAGCCTTCGGGTCAGGGCACTTACAAGATTGGCCTTTCCGTGCCAGAATTTGTGTGCAAAATCGGCATCCATGGTCATGGTCACTTCAGGCTTGCCATCAAAATCACCGGAAATAATTTCAAGATCATCTCCTGTTGCATCAATAGTTATAGTTGCGGAGGGATTTTTATATACGAACTGAACACAAAGTCCTGTTTTTGAAAGAGCGGGACCAAGTTCCGGATCGCCCTTGAGAAGTTCATAAAAACCTGCAAGAACATCATAAAGCTGGTCACTGTCCTTAAATACGCCTTTAATTGCCTTTTCGCCAACTCTTGCTGCCCTGGACTTGAGATCATCATCAGAGACCTTCAGAGGCTTGTCCTTGCAGTAATAGGCAGCTTTTACAATCTCGATAACATCCTCTCTTTTGGGTTCAACAGGATTATAGAGCATGGAGCCGTCTTCCATTGCGGTATCCGCAACCTGATCCAGTCTGGCCAGATTATCCTTTATTCCGGCATCCTTTAAATTCAGGGGAATCCCGGTCAAAAACGCCAACTGGCGATTCAAGGTTCTGATTTTGTCAACACCTGCATAGGCTGCCTTTTTTCTGACCCATTCATCCACAAACCCAAGGCTGTCAAGTTTTTTGACAGCAAACTCCTTTACCGCACTGGAGCCATCTTCTACAACTTTTTGAAGCGACTTCATCTCTGTCTTTTTTACAAGTTTTGAAAGAAGATCAAGTTTGCCTGTTTTAATGATGCTCTGGCTGTCAGTTATGATCTCGGGAAAAGAGATACCCATTGTAATGGCTATGTCGGCAAACCTGTCTAACCTTGAATCAAGATTGTGTTCCATGACTTCAGGCAGGATAATTGCGTTGGCAAGACCATGAGGAATATGATAAACTCCGCCAAGAGCATGCGAAATACCATGAACCATACCAACCATAGAGTGCGAGAATGCAACACCCGCAAGAAAACTGCCTATCAGCATTGCCCCTCTTGCCTCAATATCCTGGGGCTTGGCACAGGCAATCAAAATATTTTCCGATATAA
>JADFYT010000156.1 GCA_015232935.1 Desulfamplus sp. | reverse complement strand
AAGCATAAAAGCATATCCTGCACCGGAAAGAGCTCTGGAAAGAATTACTTCACTTTCATTTAGAGAGACAACATAAAGTGCTATTTTATCCCCCACATTATAAGGAAAGTTCCCGTTTTCGTCTAAAAGCTCTGCTTTTTCAACCACGCCGTCGCTTTTTGAGCCGGTACTGATATAGACACTGTTTTTGCCTATCGCGATAATAGTTCCATTTATTTTATCACCTTGCCGAATATCATGACTCTCTTGAGCATCATAGGAATCAAGGAGATCCGCAAAATTTTCCTCACCCTGAAAATCCTCGACCTGGAGATCCTCATCCTGCAAGTTATCTTCCTCCTCCTTGAATCCGCTTTTCACAATACTGTCTTTGCCAAAGCTATCTGCATGATCTTTACCAGAACCTTCTTTCTCAACACTCTCTTCCCCTGACATCTCTGACATTTGAATTCTCCTGAACATGGTTTGTTTTTTAAAAAATAATTATTAGCCTACTGTTTCTTGAAGTTTAAATTGTTGGGTGGAGCCTCAGGGCATTCAATATCCCAAGTGTTTTCTTGCCCGGCAGCCAAACATTGAAAGAACACTACTCAGCATTAACAATCCTCTTGACCTCCGTAACCTGTTTCAATTTTCTAAGTTCGCTCATGACTTTATTTAGCTGATCAATGCTGCTGACAGAGATGGTAAAATAACTCCTGACATTACCGTACTCTGATGTCTCGCTCTGAGCGTTGTTGATATTTGCACCGTTTTTGCTGATTGTAGTTGCAAAATCAGCCAGAAGACCTGACCTGTCTGTTGCACGGATTCTTATTTTTGCAGGGTAAGAATCCGTATAGCTGTCACTCCACTGAACATCAATCTGTCGTTCCGGAGCCATTTTCAAAATATTTACGCATCCCTTGCGATGAACAGTCACCCCCTGCCCCTGGGTTATAAAGCCTGTTATCGCATCCCCCGGCAAAGGGGTGCAGCACCTGGAAAATTTTACAAGAATATCATCAAGCCCTTTAACAATAACTCCATCACTGCTTTTTCGCTTTCTCTTGTTGCCTATGATCTTATGGAGAATTGAAGATATCTTTTCCCCTGTATTCTCCTTGTCCTTGTCCTTTTCAGAGTCTGGTACCGCTTTGTGAAGAAGCTGAAGCGAAGTTATCTTTCCGAATCCCACCTGTGCGACAACATCGTCAACATTACCAAAACCAAAGGCTTTGGCGGCTGCGTCCATCTCCCCGGATTTTATCATTGCATTAAAACTGTAGCCCTTTTTCCGGAACAGCTTTTCACACATCTCCTTTCCAAGAGAGATGCTGCGCTCTTTTTCCTGAGAGTTGATCCAGTGCCGGATTTTGCTTCTTGCCTTTACTGTAACGACAAAATTGAGCCAGTCCGCACTGGGATGGTGATCCTTGGCAGTAATTATATTGACAATATTGCCGGTTTCAAGTTTGTGGGCAAGAGGCACAATCCTGCCATTGACTTTGGCACCGACGCACTGATCTCCCACCTGGGTATGGATCATGTAGGCAAAATCCACAGGGGTTGCCCCTTTTGGAAGAGTCTTTATTTCGCCATCTGGTGTAAAAACATAAATTTCATCCGAGTAAAGATCAATTCTGACATTTTCAAGAAACTCGTCAGGATCAGTTGACTCTTCCTGGTTTTCCACAAGATTTCGAAGCCACGCAAATGTTTTGCCGGTCTGTTCATCAATTGCTGCCCCCTCTTTATAGCTCCAGTGGGCAGCTATGCCGGATTCTGCAATAGCATCCATATCTCTGGTTCTTAGCTGAATCTCCACCCGCTGGCCATGAGGACCAATCACTGTGGTATGAAGGGACTGGTATCCATTTGGCTTGGGAACGCCTATATAATCCTTGAACTTGTAATGTATGGGTTTCCACATGTCATGAATAATACCCATCACCTCGTAACACTGGGCCTTTTTTTCAAGAATGATCCTGAATGCGATCAGGTCATATACCTGATTAAACTCCAGGTTCTGGGAGAGCATTTTATGGTAAATGCTGTAATGCTGTTTAAAACGGCCTTTGATATCAGCCTCAATGCCTTCAGCAGACATTTTTTCCTTGAGTTTTTCCATCACTTCCTTGACATATGCCTCTTTTTCATCTCTGGCCTTGTCCACAAGAAGATCTATTTCAGCGTACTTCTCTGGCATACTGTAGTAAAAGGCCACATCCTCAAGCTCCTGCTTGAGCCAGAAGATGCCAAGTCTTGCTGCAATCGGTGCGTAAATATCAAGAGTTTCACGGGCAATGGCAACCTTGCGGTCAGGCTTGTGATAATCCAGGGTACGCATATTATGAAGTCTGTCCGCAAGTTTGATAAGCACCACCCTGATGTCATCTGCCATGGCAAGAATCATTTTTCGTAAACTTTCCGCCTGACGATAAACCTTGTCGGAAAAGGATAGCTTGGACAGCTTTGTCACCCCTTCGACAATCCGGGCTATGTTATGGCCAAATCTCCTCTCAATCTCTTCCTTTGTGGTATGGGTATCCTCAATTACATCATGCAAAAGGCCTGCCGCAATACTCTCTGAATCCAGCTTCATTCTGGCAAGTATAAAGGCGACCGCCAGAGGGTGGGACAGATAAGGCTCTCCAGACAGACGCATATGTCCATCATGCACCTGGGCGGAATAGATATAGGCACGCTCTACCAGATGCAGTTCCGCGTCTGGATTATACTCGACAATAGTATCCAGAATGTCTTGAATTCTTACCATAAGATCAATGTTTCCAGACCTTTTATACTCATCATAATTAAATTGGTGCAAATGCCGTCTGAGAGCACTGCTAAAGGGTTTATCTCGCCAAAAGACTTTTCTGGAACGCTATAATATTAATATGCCTTGGCAAAAAGAACTCTTTTGGAGCTCTCCGCGTTGCAGCAGATACAGCTTCCTTTTTCCTCTTTGCTGTCAAACGGTATGCACCTTATTGTAACTGAAAGATCCTCTTTTATCTTTGCCTCACACTCTCGCGAACCGCACCAGTGTGCCATTACAAATCCGCCGTGAATGCGTGTCTCGCTTGATGAGGTGTAAAAATCATAAAATGCTTTTTTATCATCCATCTCAAAAGTATTGCTGTTTCTGAATTCCAGTGCCCTGTTAAAAAGACTCTTTTGAATATCATCAAGTACAGCAACCATGTCATTTACAAAATCAGAACGCTTGACCGCCTTTTTCTCTTTTGGAGACCTGTCCCGTCTGCCGGCAAATACAGAATCATTTTCAATATCTTTGGGCCCTATTTCAGCTCTGACAGGAATTCCTTTTTTAATCCAGTCCCATCCTCTTGCACCGCCTGTATCCCGATCATCAATTTCGACCACAACTTTCCGGTCATGATATGTGATCTGCTTGAGTTCACGGGCAAGAGCGTTTGTATATTCCATGACAGACGCCTTTTCCTGATCGTTTCTGAAGATCGGCAGAAGAACAACATGGGCAGGTGCGACTCTTGGCGGCATGATAACTCCGTCGTCATCTCCATGAGTCATGATCATCCCGCCGATCATTCTGGTAGAAACTCCCCAGGATGTTGTCCAGGCAAACTGCTCTTTCTTGTCAGCATCCTGAAACCTTATATCAGAACCCTTTGCAAAGTTCTGTCCAAGAAAATGCGAAGTACCTGCCTGAAGAGCCTTCCTGTCCTGCATCATGGCCTCGATACAGAGTGTGTCAACAGCTCCCGGGAAACGCTCTGACTCGGATTTTGCCCCCTTCACAACCGGCATGGCAAGGCACTCCTCCACAAATTTTGTATAGATCTCAAGCATCATCTGGGTGCGTTCCCGAGCCTCTTGCTCGGTTGCGTGGGCAGTATGCCCCTCCTGCCACAGAAACTCGCTTGTTCTCAGGAATATACGGGTTCTCATCTCCCAGCGTACCACATTTGCCCACTGGTTGATGAGTATGGGAAGATCCCTGTAGCTTGAAACCCATTTGGACATTGACTCTCCAATGATGGTCTCGGAAGTTGGCCTTACAATAAGAGGTTCAGCAAGTTCTCCAGCGGGCACAAGTTTTCCGTTCTGGCCTTTTTCCAGCTTGTGATGGGTTACCACCGCACACTCTTTTGCAAAACCTTCCACATGCTCTGCCTCTTTTTCAAGGTAGCTCAAAGGTATGAACAGAGGGAAATAGGCATTTTTCACACCAGTATCCTTGAACATCACATCCAGCTGTGAGGCTATATTTTCCCAGAGAGTATATCCCCATGGCCTTATAACCATGCAGCCTCTTACAGAAGATTTTTCAGCCATCTCGGAGGCTTTTACAACCTCCTGGTACCACATTGGATAGTCTTCTTCCCTGGTTGGTGAAATTGCCGTTTGAACCTTGTTCCCCATTTAAATTTCCTCCAAGTTTACATTTACATATATCAAGTTTACACTTACATATATTTAATTAATCCTGAACCATTGCTGGGTTCTGTATAAAAATCCGATATATCCCCTTAATGTCAAAACATCGCCCTTTACCCATAACTTGCAGTCATAGGTTTTGCCATTATCCGGATCCATGATTGTTCCGCCAGAGTATTGTTCACCAAACTCCTTATCTGTCTTGCCGGATTTTTTCATATCCTTCAGAAATATCATGCCAACAAGCGGTTTGTCTTTTAAATCCCCGCTGCATTTATCACAAAGGGTATCCTGGGGCTTGAGCAGCAGCCTGGTTATTCTGGCAAAGCAGGCTCCCTCTTTCTCAAATATCTCGACATAAGAGTTGTCACGTCCCTTATCAGCACCTTCATCAGCGACTGTTTTCCATGTTCCGGTTATTTTTTCTTCGGCTTTTACGGAAACAGTGCCAATCAAAACAGCAAATACAAAAATGATAATACCAATAAAAACACTTTTCATATGATCTTTTACGCCTCATCAGTTTAAGTTGTCCATGAATACTTTTCTATCTCTTCTATAAGAGTCTCCACAAGCCTATTCTGCGGAACCTTTTTGACTACGCACCCCTTTTTAAATAAAATACCCGTGCCATCACCCCCCGCGATTCCAATATCCGCCTCTTTTGCCTCTCCAGGCCCGTTCACAACACAACCCATGATTGCAACCTTTATTGTAAGGGGACATTTCAACAGAGCGTCCTCAACTTTGCCGGCAATGTCAAACAGGTTGATCTTGCACCTTCCACAGGTCGGGCATGAAATAATTTCAGGCCCCCGTTTTCTTATGCCAAGCGACCGGAGAATCTCCCACCCCACCCTTACCTACTCCACAGGGTCCCGTGTCAAGGATACCCTGATTGTATCGCCAATCCCGTCTGCTAAAATCATCCCTATACCGATTGCCGATTTTGTGATTCCGGCATAAATGCCGCCAGCTTCTGTAACTCCGACATGGAGGGGGACATCTGTCAGAGTTGAGACAAGCCTGTATGCTTCAACAGTTCTTGCCACATCGGATGCCTTGAGAGATATCTTGATAGCACTAAAACCCAGATCCTCCAGAATTGTGATATTTCTCATGGCACTTTCTGCCATTGCCACGGCTGTGGAACCCATCTTCTCTACAATATCCTTTTCAAGAGAACCTGAATTGACTCCAACTCTTATCGGGATATCAAGCGATCTGGCACAGTCTGCCACAGCCTTGATTTTTCGCTTTTCACCAATATTGCCGGGATTTATCCTCAAACCGTCAGCACCGGCATCTGCCGACGCAAGGGCAAGCCTGTAATCAAAATGGATATCTGCAATTACAGGAATATCAATCCCATGGCTTCCATCTTCCGGCCTGGACAACCTTTTTTTGATCTTTCCAATTGCACAGGCTGCCTCCATATCAGGAACCGCAACCCTTACAATCTCGCAGCCTGCATCATGAAGACGGCGAATCTGGGCAACTGTTGCATCAACATCCTGAGTATATGAGTTGGTCATAGACTGTACAGCTATCGGTGCTGTGCCTCCAATTTTT
>JADFYT010000155.1 GCA_015232935.1 Desulfamplus sp. | reverse complement strand
TTTGTGTTTGCCGTGAAACCATGAAAATGTGTGTTTGCCGTGAAAATGCACTCTGTTTTTCTTGATTCGGGGTGGCAAACATATGATCTCCATGTCCGATATGATGACCATGTCGGTTTAATTGAAAATTCCGGCTGAAACTATAATTTTTTAATAGACATGATAATTTAAGAGAACCTGATAATGACTACAGAAAATATAATGCCCCAGTTGACACAGTTTGTAGGCCAGTACGTTAACATAAACGAAATCACTCCTGACCTGGATCTGTTTGCATCCGGCAGGGTAAACTCCCTTTTTGCCATGCAGTTAGTGTTGTTTGTAGAAAAGGAATTTGGTTTCAAGGTTGAAAACGAAGACCTTGATTACGAAAACTTTAAGTCATTAGATGCGATCCTTGGTTTTATTCAGCGTAAACTGGCATAAAAAGAGCAAAGGAGTTTTCATGAATTTTGAATTGACCGCAGAACAAAAGGAAGCCAGAATAAGGTTCCGCAGATTTGTTGACAAGCATGTCGCTCCCACTGCCGCAGAGTATGATCGTCGTGAGGAGACTCCTCTGGAGCTTGTAAAGATCATGGCTGAAGAGGGTTACCTTGGTGCTCTTGTTCCTGCTGATTATGCCGGCAAAAAGAGAGATGACGAGGCTGTAACCGGCAAAGTGAGCACCCTGAGCCTTATTGAGACCAGCAAAGTTGACACCCGAAGCCTGACTGAGAGCACCGACAGCACGAACCTGACCGGTGAACATAAAGAGATGGATGCACTCACATGGGGACTTCTTTGTGAAGAGGTGGGGCACGCCAGCGGTTCGCTTGTATCTCTTCTTACGGTTCACAGCATGGTGATACAGGCAATTGTCAAATGGGGAACGCAGGAGCAGCGTAACCACTGGCTTCCTCGTCTTGCATCAGGAGAGGTAATCGGAGGATTTGGGCTTACTGAAGTCAAGATAGGAAGCGATGCCAGAAACGCCCAGACTACAGCGACTCTGGATGGTGATAGCTATATTCTTAATGGTCAAAAAAAATGGATATCATTTGGTCAGGTGGCCGATCTTTTTCTTATCCTCGCACAGGTTGAGGGCAAAGCAACAGCTTTTCTGGTAGAGCGGGAACGAGAGGGCTTTTCCACTGAACCCATAAAAGGAATGCTTGGATTTCGTTCCGCAATGCTTGCCGGGCTTGATATGGACAACTGCCGGATACCTGCCAGGAACATGGTAGGTAAAACAGGCTTTGGATTTTCCCACGTTGCCGGTACAGCTCTGGATCAAGGACGCTACTGCATTGCATGGGGCTGTCTTGGTCTTGCTCAGGGCTGTCTTGACGCGTCACTGGAATACAGCAGCGAAAGAAAACAGTTTGGTGTCCCTCTCAAGGAGCATCAATTAATTCAAGAGCTTATTGCTGACATGATTACTCAGACTCAAGCTGCAAGAATGCTTTGTTATAATGCGGCATTCCTCAAGGAGAACAAGGATCCATCTCTTATAATGGAGACCTCAATGGCAAAATATTTCGCATCCCGTACCGCACTCAAAGTGGCAAGCGATGCAGTTCAGATACATGGTGCCAACGGCTGTTCTGATACATATCCTGTTGAACGTCATTTCAGGGATGCAAAGATAATGGAGATAATTGAGGGCAGCAACCAGATGCAGCAGATTATCATATCCAGATATGGATACCAGCGTTACCAGGCGGCCTTGCCCAAATGAGTTCCGATGATTCTGAAATCTGCAATTCTAAAAGGAGATATCTTCAAACAATGAGTTCTACAACACTGGAAGAGCAAAAAAAGGCGATCAGCAACGAGCGGTCGGAACGAAAGATAAAGTGCGTGGTATGGGATCTGGATAATACTTTATGGGAAGGAACACTTCTGGAAGATCCTCATGTAGAGCTGAAAAGCGGAATCCGTGAAATCATGCAGGAGCTTGATAAAAGAGGGATTCTTCAATCAATTGCATCAAAAAATGAACATGCTCTGGCTATGTCAAGAATTAAAGAGCTTGGTATCGAAGAGTATTTTCTTTATCCCCAGATTCACTGGGGTCCCAAATCAGACTCAATAGGCCGTATCAGACAGGATCTTAACATAGGAATTAACACTTTTGCTTTTGTAGATGATCAGATATTTGAGCTTCAGGAGGTTTCATTCGCACATCCTGAAGTCTTGTGTATTGATGCGGCACAAATCTGTGAAATGCTTGACATGCCTGAATTAACACCTAAATATATCACCGAGGATTCCAGCAAGAGACGCCAGATGTATCTTGCGGATATGGCCCGCAAAAAGGTTGAAGAGCACTTTGAGGGGCCTCAGGAGGATTTTCTTGCCACTCTTGATATGGTTCTCACCATTGGAACTCCCAGGGAAGAAGACCTTAAACGGGCAGAAGAGCTGACTTTGCGTACCAACCAGCTTAATACAACCGGTTATACATACTCCTACGACGAGCTTGACTTTTTTCGACACTCAGACAGGCATCGCCTTATGATAGCCGGCCTTGATGATAAATATGGCGGGTACGGCAAGATCGGTCTTGTCCTGATCGAATGCGAAAAAGAGAGCTGGATGCTGAAACTCTTTTTGATGTCATGCAGGGTTATGACACGCGGGGTCGGCACGGTGATGATAAATCACATACGCAATGAAGCACGCAAAAACGGAGTCCGTCTGTTTGCGGAGATGATACCCAACGACCGCAACAGAATGATGTATATGACCTATAAATTCAACCACTTCAATGAATCTCACAAACGGGATGACGGTCTTGTTGTGTTTGAAAACGATCTGAGCAAAGTGCAGGAGTTTCCAGGCTATCTTACTGTTAAGATTGGATAGGTACGGGATGCCGACTTTATTGATTTATGAAGGCTTCAAATTTTTCTTTTATGCAAACGAACATGAGCCAAAGCATATTCATGTAACAAAAGGTAGCGGTTTTGCAAAGATCGAGTTATCTTCATTGAAAATTACTAACAATCACATGAAGCCAAAAGATATAAAAAAAGCTTTATTGATTCTGAAAACACATAGAGCTGAATTTGAGAGGAGATGGGATGAATATTTCAGTCAAAGGTAAATCTGTCCATTTTGACGACCGTTATCTGCATGTCGAGCTTGAAGACGGTCGAATAATACTTACTCCCATGTCGTGGTACAAGGAACTTCAGGAAAGTACATTGAAACAGTTGTCCAACTACCGGTTTATCTGCCACGGTACCGGTATAGAATGGACTGATATAGATTATCATTTGAGTATTGAAAGTATGTTGTTATCACAGGTAAAACAAAAAGCTGCGTAACTGAATGTTGAAAATATACATAACTTAAGTGTTGTAAATATTTGGTTTGAATCCTCAAAAGGAATATTAAAAAGCATTATGACTCAATTACCGCAAAATACAGAGAAAAATCCACTGAGCACGGGGATAGAGATATTTGACACAACTTTGGCAAATCCTGACAGCCGGGGGTTTTCCGGAATCGCCAGTGATGGCAGATATCTGTATTTTGCACCATTGAACAACGGTACCATGGGGCAGGTTGCACGCTATGACACCACACTGCCCTTTGATGATTCAAAAGGGTGGAGTTTTTTTGATACTGCAAAAGTTCATCCTGCAAGCCGAGGCTTTGTTGATGCTCTGTTTGACGGCCGGTATATTTACCTGATCCCTTTTTTCCAGTATGTGAATCAGGTTAGACACCATGGTCAGGTTACGCGATATGACACTACCTTGAACTTTAACGATCCGGAAAGCTGGAGTTTTTTTGATACCACGATTCTTCACCCAAACAGCCGTGGTTTTGTAAGTGGCTGCTTTGACGGAAACCATATTTATCTATCTCCCTATCAGCTTGATTTTGCCACCACACCTATGGGCATACCACCACCAAGCACCTTTCCATAGGTCGCGATATCAGCCTTTACGCCAAAGATAGCCTGTGCTCCGCCCGGATGAACCCGAAATCCTGTTATCATCTCGTCAAATATGAAGATAATGCCGGTTTTGCTTGTAAGTTCCCGAAGTTTATGGAGAAATTCACGAGGTTGAAGGTCAGGTCTTCTGCTCTGCACAGGTTCTACTATCACTGCTGCAATCTCATCAGCATGAGAGCCGATAAAATCAAGAGCATGTTCTGTATCATACTCCAATACCCAGAGATCATCTACAGCCCCTTGAGTTATTCCAGGAGCCACGGGCACTGTATCAAGAGTGTTGTTATCATTCCAGACTGCACGACCCATGACATTATCAGCATGGCCATGATAGGCATTTTCAAACATCACTATTTTATTACGCTGTGTGGCAGCACGGGCAAGCCTGACCGCAGCCATTACAGCCTCTGTTCCGGTATTTGTAAAGGTTACCCTCTCCATGCCGGTTAATTCACATATAATCCGGGCAGCCTCACCCGCTTCAGAAGGACGGGGCCCAAGAAGCCTGTCAGACCTGGAATTTTCAAGGGCATCTTTTATGAAGTCAGGGTCATGGCCAAACAGGATAACACCCTGTCCCATTGTGATATCAACATATTCGTTTCCGTCAATATCCCAGACTCTGGCACCTTTGCCATATTTGCCGGTTATCGGATAAAGCATCTCTTTTGTGGTGAATCGAAATCCCACTGCTGCACGGCTGTCTGCAAGAACTGGACGATACAGGGCTGTAAGCTCCCTGGATTTTCGGGTACGCTTTGTGTAACTTGTGATAAGAGACTCAAGATGCTCTCTTTGAATTTGAGTAAGTCCCCTTGCCCGGATCTCAAGAGGTGATAACATCTTGTGCATCAAGGCAGATGATGAGGGTTTTTTGGGTGCAGATGCACTCTTTTTTTCAGAGGCATTGTTTTTTCCAGATTCTTTTACTGATGCGGAAGTCTGTTCTGAACCATGTATAGAAGATAGTGACGTCGGGGTATTTTTGGATGTGATGTTTTCATCCTCTGTTAATGGAGCATCATGTATTAATGGAGCAGTCTGACGTTCTGTTATAGAAGAAACTCCAATCTCACCCAGAAACTGAAGCTGCTGTGCAACAATATTGGTGATGGTCTGTGAAGCTGCCTGCATCTGCTGGGTGAAGATTGAATCAAGCAGGGTAGAATCCCCTGTAAACTGAAAATCAGAACGCTGTGGATTGTTGGGCTTTTGGCCTGTAAACTCTGGATCTGTAAAGTGCTGAGTGGCAACCTCAGGAGTGCTGAATTTCCGAGCAGTAAACTTTGGTGTGACAAACTGCGGAATATCAGACCTTGCAGTTGCGGTTTTTTGCATGAAAGAAGCTTGCGAAGCAGGAGGGGAGGGCATTACCGATTGAGGATGATCTGCCTCCTGAACCTGTAACCAGGAAGAGGCGTTTGCCGCTTCAGAAGTCATTTCAGAGTCAGGTGTTTTATCACTTTGCAAGGCAGTGCTGTTGGCGGCAATATATTCCACCAATGCCGAAATATTGGTGAGTTCCTCAAAAAACATGGGAATTTCAATGGTAATTTTATATCTGTTTTCTATTGCCTGCTGAACCTGCATCAGAATCAGCGAATTTGCACCCATCTCCAGAAACGGTATTTCAAGATAATCATCCCCGGGTGTTGCAGGTAATGCCTTTTCCATGAAAACTTTAAGAAAACTGATAATCTCTTCCTGCTTGTTCATTACAACAACCTCTTTGATAAAATTGTATTTTCGTTCTTGTTGTTCAGGATTTTCAATCCATCGATAATTGGGGTTGAAATTTATTCTTTATAATCAGCAAAATAAAAAATGCTCATAAACGTTATCTTTATTGTCGCATAGTCTGTCTATTCAAAGGCACAATCTAAATTCACGCGTACCATCAGACCACTGTGTTCACCAGCATCAATTTCAAACGGTGCCATATAGAGATATTTGTCATGAATCACCCCTCCCATTAACCCCCGGCAGTCAGGATGAACTCTGGCAGCATCGCAGATTGTCCATGCAGATGGATCTGTAA
>JADFYT010000154.1 GCA_015232935.1 Desulfamplus sp. | reverse complement strand
TCTTGGATATCGTCAGGTAACTTTGAGACAAGACAGCGTTCTTGGAAACAAAGGGGATATGTTAAGAGGACATGAGTTCCATTACTCATCACTCGAACATGAAAATAATATGGAACACGATCAGCTTAATCGGAAGGAAATTGGTCAGAATGAGGTGAAACTGATCTATAATACAGAAGGTCGGGATGGTCATGAAATTTCACTTAACGGATATCAGATAGATAACACTCTTGGAAGTTATCTGCACGTACATTTTGAAAGCATGGCCGGCGGATCGGCCAAGGCTTTTGTTGATGCCTGCCTATCTTTTGCCCTCCAATTGTCAGAAAAAAAAGAAGGATACATAATATGAATGATGAGATCAGATGCGGCATAGATTACTCAGGTGAACACCTGTAGGTATCCCCTGGTTGATATAGAATCCAAAATGACCTTTGGCTTTTTTGAAACCTTGTCTGTAGTAAGCCCAATACAATGATAATACTGAGTCAATCAAACTTCCATCAATGGCTACAAGGT
The DNA here is from genome assembly GCA_015232935.1 of Desulfamplus sp. GTDB lineage: Bacteria > Desulfobacterota > Desulfobacteria > Desulfobacterales > Desulfobacteraceae > Desulfamplus. The sequence continues at coordinate 5,532 of JADFYT010000154.1, read as the reverse complement.
CTCCGAGTTCCGCGTGTTCTTTGGGAAGAATGCCTGCCGCTTTCCTGCTCAACTCCTGAAGGACAGATTGCAGTTGCTCCAAACCACGGTTGTTTATCGCTTCCTGAAAACCGCTGCGGCTGATACCATCCTCCGGGGCAATGCACTGCCTGGCAAATTCATTCTCCTTGAGGTCATGTATAGTCTGCCTGGCAGACTTATGTTCCTGGAGGTGGAAATATATCAAGGCATTCAGCTGGTCTTCAAAAGCCATTTGTAAAGGACGGTCTCCTCAAGACAAAAGCTTGGCAATAAAAGGCAATATTGTTTTTAATGGATCAATAAACAGATCGTAAGTCCGTGAATTGATACTATACTTCAAAATTACAGGGCAACACATTTTGTGAACTCCTTATAAATTGTCATGGCGAGTAACCATAATAAGGAGTAGCATTAGCACATGCAAGAACCTAACCGGACACTACTGCCTGACTTTATACTATAGTTTTCCAGATAATCAAATTGGTGGAAATGCTGCCGAAGACCACTGACAAATGGTTTGTCCCACCAAAAGACTTTTCTGGAAATCTATATGCCTGAGTAGTTACGAACAAAATATTGTTAATTCAAATAGTTTTATCTTTTATCATGCAAAAGTTATTCTTGGAACCCGGGGTATAAATCAGACTAAACGACCTGTTCGTGTTGTAGGATACAGAATTGGCGGAGTAGAATATTTTGTTGCGACAGACCGGCATGATCTTACAGCTGAGCAAGTTGCAACCATATACAAACTCAGGTGGAAAATTGAGACATTTTTCCAATGGTGGAAGCAACACTTAAAAGTGCATCATCTGATTGCCAGAAGCAAACACGGCCTGATGGTACAAATACTTGGTGGTCTGATAACTTACCTGCTGATGGCTATATATTGCCGTCAACAATTCGATGAAAATGTTTCAATCAAAAGGGTTAGAAAGCTCAGAACAACCATTCTCAACGAATTGTATGGAGGCCATCATACAACACATGGTGAAAAAAATTTCAAAGAGCATTTGAAAAAATCATATGCAAAAACCTAACCGGACACTACTGTGTTATTTTGGCAAGAGAACCAGAAACTCTGCTGGAATCCGCAAAAATCCCATACGCCTGTCATCCCGTCCCTGTTTACCGAAGTTTTCAGCTGTCTCAGGAACCCTCGTCTGGGTATCTCCTGTGCCCCCATGGAGATCAGATGTGCGGATTTGACCTGGCAGTCAACAAGATCAAAATCGTGATGTTTCAGATGAGAGCACAAAGCAGCAAGAGCGATCTTTGAGGCGTCACTCACGTAAGAGAACATGGATTCTCCAAAAAAGACCCTTCCAAGAGACGCTCCGTAAAGTCCGCCCGCAAGAGCACCATCCTTCCAGGTCTCCACAGAATGAGCATATCCAAGTTTATGAAGCTCAATGTAGGCTTCAATCATATCATTTACAAGCCAGGTGGCAGTACGCTTTTCGTCTCTGAATCGGGCACACGAATTGATCACATCCTCAAAAGCTCTGTCCATTGTGACGGCAAAGCAATCTTTCCGGATCTTTTTCTTGAGGCTTTTTGAGATGTTGATTCTGTCAGGATAGAGAACAAGCCTTGGATCAGGGGACCACCAGAGAACAGGCTGTCCTTGTGAGAACCAGGGAAAGATGCCGTTCCGGTAGGCACAGATCAGTCTCTGGGAAGACAGGTCTCCTCCAACACAGAGGAGACCATCATATCTTGCAAGGTGTGCGGGCGGGAACTGGATATCAGGTGATCCAATATCTCCTGTGATACTATTCTTTATATTATCGGATAACATGAAAACAGGCATAAAACATAATCAGTTCAGCTGAAACTATTGTTGGATTGAAATCCCTTAACAGTCAAAGTTCTGAGCGATAGAACAAAATCCTGAACAATAAAAAATTAATCTTTATACTTGAACGTCAGCTCATCATCTTTGACTGCAATCGAGACATTTCCACCCTTCTCAAGAGCACCAAACAGAATTTCATCTGTAAGAACATCCTTGATTTTGGTCTGGATGAGGCGATCTAACGGCCTTGCACCAAATTTGGGATTATAGCCTTTCTCTGCGAGCCATGACCTTACTTTCGGGGTATATTTTAAAGAGACATTCTTGTTGTCAAGCAGCTCTTTTAGCTCCTTCATGCCTTTGTCCACAATAAGCTCCATGGTTTCGTGAGAAAGTGGATTGAACTGCACAACAGAATCCAGACGGTTCCTGAATTCCGGGCTGAAAGTTTTTTCAACAGCCTTGAGCCCTTTTGAACCAACATCTCCGATCTGCTCACCAAAACCAATTTTGTTGGAACTCATCTCTCTTGCTCCGGCATTTGAAGTCATGATGATCACCACATTTCTGAAATCAGCAGATTTGCCGTTGTTGTCAGTCAGGGTGGCATAATCCATAACCTGCAGAAGAATATTGAAAAGATCCTGATGTGCTTTTTCAATTTCATCAAGAAGAAGAACACAATGCGGGTTTTTCCTTATACTGTCTGTAAGAATCCCGCCCTGCTCAAATCCGATATATCCTGGCGGTGCACCAATGAGCCTGGAAACAGCGTGTTTTTCCATATATTCGCTCATGTCAAACCTGAGAAACTTGACTCCCATATTCAGTGCGAGCTGTTTTGCGACTTCGGTCTTTCCAACTCCTGTCGGGCCTGTAAAGAGAAACGATCCAATGGGGCGACCAGGAGCTGACAAGCCCGCACGGGATCGCTTTATGCAGGTGGACAAGGTAGATATCGAGCTGTCCTGGCCAAAGATCACCTGGGATAATTTTTTCTCAAGACTTTCAAGGTTGGTCTTGTCTGTTGCATTAATGGTTGTGGCAGGTATCTTTGCCATTTTTGCCACGGTTTTCTCAATATCTCCTGCAAGAACGTTTTTGCGTCTGCTGTCACCTGAAAGCCTTATCAAGGATCCTGTCTCATCAATCACATCTATCGCCTTGTCAGGAAGATAGCGATCATTTATATGCTTGGCGGAAAGTTTTGCAGCAGCCTCAAGAGACTCTTGCGTATAGTTGAGCTGGTGATGCTCCTCGTAGCAGCTTTTCAGCCCTTTGAGTATTTCAATGGTATCTTCGACCGAGGGCTCAGGAACCTCTATTTTCTCAAAACGCCTGGATAGTGCCCGATCCTTTTCAAAATAGTTTTTATACTCCTCATAGGTTGTGGAGCCCACACAGCGGATACTGCCTGATGCAAGTGCCGGTTTAAGGATGTTGGATGCATCAAGAGAGCCACTGCTTGTTGCACCGGCACCTACAACCGTGTGAATTTCATCTATGAACAAAAGAGCATTCTCTTTTCCTTCAAGTGCGTCAATTACATCCTTGAGCCTCTGCTCAAAGTCCCCTCTGTATTTGGTTCCGGCAAGAAGAGAACCCATATCAAGTGCGAACATTTCGGAGGCTTTAAGAAAATCAGGGACTTCGCCCTGAAACGTCTTGAGAGCTATGCCCTCTGCTATTGCGGTTTTACCAACACCAGGGTCTCCTACAAACACGGGATTGTTTTTTCGTCTCCTGCACAGAACCTGCATTGCCCGTTCAATTTCATTTATGCGACCTATAAGCGGATCGATCTTGCCTTTTCTGGCTTTTTCAAGAAGATCAGTGGTAAAAAGTGCCAGAGGGTCAGCCTGCTGCTGTTCAGATTGCCCAGGCTGCCCCTTATCCCCTTTCTGTGGATGAGATTTAGGCCCCTTGGAGCCATCTTTTTTAACCTGGGGTGATGTTGCACGCTCATTATGGGAAATATACTTCAGGAGTTGAAGGCGCGAAAGTCCCTCCTCTTCAAGATAATATGCTGCATGGGAGTCCTTTTCCTGAAAAATGGAAGCAAGGATATCTCCCAAAGTGACCTGGGGCTTTTCCGCGGCTCTTGCGTGGTTGATCGCCCTCTGAATTGTCCTTTGAAATCCTATGGTCTGCTGGAGAACATACTCGTTTCCCTCTTTGACGCTCTCCATTTTATCCTTGAAAAAGAGATCCAGATTCTCCTTTATGGCTTCAGGTCTTCCTCCACAGTTCTTTACTGTTGCATAACCCTCTCCATTATTGAGTATGGCATATAGAACATGCTCCACAGATACATATTCATGCCTTCTCCTTTTTGCCTCCTTTACAGCAAAACCAAGTGTATTGCTCAGCTCTTTGCTTATCATGATGCCTACTCCTTTTCCATTGTACTTTTAAGGGGGAACTCTCTTTCCCTTGCAAGGATATGTACCGTATTTACTTTGGTCTCTGCAATATCTCTGGTATAGACACCACAGATCCCCCTACCCTGCTCATGAACATTTAGCATGATCTGAGTTGCAATTTCAAATGATTTACCAAAAACCTTCATGAGAATCTCAACAACAAAATCCATTGTAGTATAATCATCATTGTGTAAAATAACTTTGTACATAGGCGGATGTTGATGCTTGAAATCCGAATCTGACGAACTCTTTTTTTTTACTTCAGGATCCATGGTGGTCATGTGGATCAAAACTCCTTTTCTTCACGCACCGCAGCATTTCTTGTATTTTTTCCCGCTGCCGCATGAGCAGGGGTCATTTCTTCCTATTTTGGGTTCCGAACGTTTTACAGGCTCTCGCGTGTTAGATTCGTCTGAACGGGAAAGAATGAGATTTTCATTTCTGGGTCTTTGCAATCTTTGAATATCATCCGGCTGAACCATCTGAATTCTGAACAGGATATCCAGGGTCTCTGCCTTTATACGGTCAATCAGCCCCTGGAACATCTCATATCCCTCTTTTTTGTAAATCACCAGGGGATTTTGCTGGGCATAGCTTCTCAGGCCAATACCCTCCTTGAGATGATCCATGTTAAGAAGGTGCTCTTTCCAGAGGGTATCTACTGTACGCAGCATTATGAACTTTTCAAGTTTTCTGAACTCATCCTCGCCAATCATGGCTTCCTGCTGGCCATATTTATCCATTATCCTATCTATTATGATATGCCCTGCTTTTTCAGCGTCAAGATCAGGAACAGAAAAACATGACATGTCAAGACCGGTATTGAACTGGCGGTTGACCGCGTCACAAAGCCCCTGAAGATCCCACTCTGATACCGGCATTTTTTCCTCTTCAAACGTTTCAAAGATCGCCTCAAAACGTTCGTTAATCATCTGGACAAACTCATGCCTCAAATCTTCATCCTGGAGAGCCTGTCTCCTCTGCCGGTAAATGACCTCCCTCTGCTGGTTCATTACATCATCATATTCAATAAGCTGCTTTCTTATCTCAAAGTTGTGCCCTTCAACCTTGGACTGGGCATTTTCAATAGCCCTGCTGATAAGTGCGTGTTCAATAGGTTCGCCCTCATCTATTCCAAGGCGGTCCATAATTCTTGTGATACGCTCTCCGCCGAATATTCTCAAAAGATCATCTTCCAGCGAGAGATAGAACTTTGATGACCCTTCATCTCCCTGACGACCGGAACGCCCCCGAAGCTGGTTGTCAATTCGTCGTGACTCATGACGGGAA
>JADFYT010000153.1 GCA_015232935.1 Desulfamplus sp. | reverse complement strand
TGAACTCCCAGCTTGCCTTTAAATGCGGTTTTTGGATCAGAGGGCATGATTGTGTGCTTTGACAACACCTTGGCCGCATCAGCTGAAATATTGGCTGAAAATTTTCCCCAATCCTTCAGGATGCCTGGATTGGTAACACATCTTTCAACCTCTTTTAAAATGGTTTTTCCCATTTTCTGACCAGTGCCGATAAGGTCTTTCGCACTGTCCATCATGGAGTTAAATACAAAAAGAGGTGCAAAATCAGAAGGTCTTTTGGATGGCTGGGTTTTTACGTCTGGCCATGGGGCATTGGCATCAGAGTCAGCTGTTGAAAGAAGCACATGCACAAGAGCAATTCCATCTGCAATACAGTGGTGGATCCTGAAGAACAGGGCACACCCTTTGCCATAGTTTTCAATCAGATGGATGTCCCACAAGGGCTTGTTGTAATCAAGTGATTTTGTTTGCAGTGCGCCTATGACCTCCTGAAGGTCGCTCTTTTCACCTGATGCCGGCAGTCCTATCCGGTGAATGTGAGATCGAAGGTCAAAATTTTTGTCTGTAACCCATTTTCCCGCACCAATCCCGGAAATGGGTTTCTCGATTTTTTTCTTGAATCTTGGAAAGCATGCAAGGCGGTTGTCTATAGTTGCATAGAGTCTGTTGTAATCAAGAGGCTCTTCAAATTCCATTACTGCGGTTATTACCATCAGATTGACAGGGTCATCCATGCAGAGCCAGAAATTGTCAGCATTTGTCATGGTTTCGGACATATTTTCCTCCTGATAAGCTAATTGTGTAGATTGTTTGATAAAATGACGGAATGCGGTCTTTTTATGTTTGATTGCTGCAGGGTGCGTAGCGTTGCTGCTCACCCCCTGATACTATTGATAAAATACAAAAAGGCCACACTCAAATGGTTGTAGTGCTTTTTCAAGTTTACATTGTCGGATGGGAGTCTGTCTGTCCATTCAATATCCCAAATGCTTTTTTGCCAGACAGTTAAACCTTGAAAGAAAGTAGCGTGCAGCAGCGTAAAAACGTGAAAATTCTGGTGTGTTACTAAGGGTATATAAAATATTGGCTATCTCTTCAAGCCCCCATAAAAATAATATTTAAAAATAAATAAAAATTTTTCTTGACATCCATAACGCAATGCATCATATTGCATTCAAATGACACGGTGCGTTATGGAATTTAATCTGTTATAGAAAATAATAGTGGATAGTGCAACAATTTTTTATTAAATAATATTTTTTTTAAAAGGAGAATTAAAAATGAACGCAATCAACGAGACAGAAAAAAACATGGCAGAAAATACAAAATCAGAAAATTCAACCAACTGTTCAGCAGCATCTGAAAGTACAACCGTAAGTTGTGACACAAATAATTGTGAATCAAAATATTACACTCTAAGAACAGCCAAGGAGACAAGAGAGTCCATTAAAAAGCGTCTGGATGAGTATAATGAAAAATATGTAAAGAAAACGGTTGAGACAGGCCGTACCTTTATGAAAGATCTGAACGCGGATCCTTTGAAGAAAATAGATGCTCTTATTGATGATGGTACAAAGGCTGTTAAAACAATTAAAGCTGACTCTATCAAAAAATATGACGAACTAAAAGACAAGACAAAAGATTTTACCGAAAAAGTCAAGAACAGCCCATTTAAAGTGATGGGTGATATTGTCAAGGATGCCAGGGCCGATACAACCAGAAAACTTGAGGAGTATAAAGAGAACGGCAAAAAAATGGTTGAAAACATTGAGAAGGATGCTGAAATCGCCAGAAAGGATCTTTTGGATGCCGGTAAAAAAGCTCTTGATAAAGTAGCGTTCAAAAAAACCGTTGAAGAGAAAATCAGTAGCACCATTGAAAAATTCCCTTCAATGCTAAATCTGCCAAGCAAAAAAGAGGTTGAGGAGCTTATAAAAGGTATTGACAGCGTGAACAGAAAAGTTGATTCTTTGACCGTGACCGGACAGAGTGCCGCTGCCTGATAAGGCTTTTAAGCCCTGGCAGGCCAACCAGGGTGGTGCGTGCTGTATTTACACAAAAAATCATGAAGCAATAACTCAATTTGGTTATGGCACCGGAACTTATGAGCTTCCGGTGCCGTAACTGTTATTTAAGGATGCAATTATGCTTGACATCAAAAAATACTCAAATGGCAGATTTTTTGATGCGATCAACAGAAAATATATAAAAGCGGATCGTATCAAGGAGCTTATTAAAAAAGGGGAACAGATCAAGGTTACACTGACTACTACCGGAGAGGAGATCACGGAATCTATTATCGCTCAGTACGCCGGAAAGCTTGGTTCCAAAAAGACAGTGTCTGAAAAAACCGAGAACAAAGATTCCCAACAAACAGCAGATTCAGAGAAAACCAAATCCGAAAGTGCGGCAGTTTCAGGCAGGGGCTCTTCTGATGCCAGGAAAATAGACCGTTTTTTAAATACAGATGCCATGAGAAACTGGGTATCTGATGTTATTGATAAACGCATTAATCAGGTGCTTGACGTTATTAACCTCCCGACACGGGATCAGATCGCGGAACTCAATCTAAATATATAGACTAAAAAACAAAAAATTGATGCTCTCAGTACCAAGAAGAGTGATGTAAAAAACCTTGATACGGTTAACGATACTGACGCACAACCAGAGTCTTATGCAAAATCAAATTCAAATACCTCGCAAATAGAACCCCGCTCAAAATCAAAATCAGACGCCGCATCAGCCGGCTCCGAAGCAAAATCAGAATCAGAGACCTTGGCAGAAGAATCTGGCACAAAATCAGAATCAGAGACCTTGGCAGAAAAATCTGATACAGAATTAAAATCAGAGACTTTATCAGAACCGGAAACAACATCTGAAAAAAAAAAATCTGACACTGAAGATGCGGTACCTGACTCTGAATCTATAGCATCGGATTCCGAAGATGCAGAAGAAATAACATCGGACTCTGAAGCAACAGTGCCAGATTCTGAAGAACAAGCGTCAGGCTTTGAACCAGAAGCTCCAGATTCCGAAAGAGCGATATCTGAGGCAGAATCAGATTCAGAATCCACCCCTGATTCTGATGTCCAAAAAAAAAATCCTTTTGAACAGGAATCTAATGCTGTAAAACGAGGTAGCAAGAAAAGAAGCTCAGAAAAAAAAAGTGTTAAAAAACGGCTGAAAAAAAAGGTCTGATCGGAGAAGAAAATGCACCTTATAAAAAAATATGCAAACCGCAAATTATACGATACAACAGAAAAAAGATATGTCACGATGAAACATATTTCCGGCATGATCAAATCCGGTAATGATGTTACCATCATAGACAATGAGAGTGGTGAGGATCTTACATCTTCTATTGTATCCAGTTTGATGGGAAGAGATTCTGGCGAGACGGATGAATCTCTCTCCTCCAGCCTCCTGATTCAACTCTTTCGAAAGGGCAGCGGAGCCCTTACAGATTATGCAAAAAAATACTTTTCTATTTGGCAGAACGCCTTTACCCTTGCTGAGGATGAGCTTGACCATATGCTCAAAAGCCTTGTGAAGAATAACGAGATCTCCAAAATCGAAGGCAGCCGGCTAAAACAGGAGATCATGGGCTTTACCTCTTCATTGAAAAGCTGGATATCTGAAATGGTTGACAAGAGAATAAATGAGGTCTTGAACGTTATGAATCTTGCCACAAGGGATCAATTCGCAAATCTTACGCAAAGGATCAGCAGTCTGGAGAAGAAAATTGCCGAGCTTGAGGCTCAAAACCGGCAGGAGAGCGAAAAATTATAAATTATTCAGGATCTACAGACAATGCAAACAAAAAGACAGACAGATCATGCTACTGATCAAGCAGAGACTCTCACCGATGACCACACTGTTGATGGCAAGACCTTTCTTGGATTGAAACGCGCTCTTCAAAAATTTCAGTCAGACCGCCTGAATGTAACTTATGAAGATATCAAAAAAGATCCCCAGTATGACCTGATGGGTGATTTTTTCTTTAACCGTCTCTATGCTCCCGAGGATTTTTCATTTCGGGATGAGGGAATAAAAAAACTTCACAAAGCACTGGACGGCAAGGTTTATGCCGGAATGGTCTCTGCTGTTTCAAAGGTTATTGAGCTTCATGAACTAAGTGACAGCCTTGATAATCAGATGGTTCATAAAATGATAGATGCCGGCATTGGAACTGATATTACCATGGATCAATACCAGCAGATTTACAGATCTCTTGATAACTATGACCAGCGGACATACCAGATCAATCTGAGTACCGAAGTGACACGAACATTCCACAGACTCAGCCAGAAATGGATTGTTGCGGTCTCTCTCAATACCGTAAAAAAGGCCGCTTACTTTTTTAGAATAAAACCTGTGGTTGACTTTATATATCAAGGTTATACAGCTTTCAGGCAGATCAAAAACATCGACTATTTCATAGAAACTATCCATGACAGAGAGATCGCATGGCATAATGAAATCTGGGGTACCGTTAACTGACATGGAACACGACTGTAAAGAAAAAGTTATCCAGCCAGCATTTTCTTGGCGGTACAGGCTCACATCAGCGGTACAGGCTAACATAATACAGGTTTGCCAACGGGACTTTAAGGTATGAAAAAGGCATTGATTTTATCAGGCGGCGGCTCAAGAGGATCCTTTCAGGTCGGGGTATGGAAGTATCTTAAGGAGATAAACTGGTATCCTGACATGATATGCGGCACCTCTGTCGGTGCCATAAATGCGGTCGCAATAGGTTGCGGCCTTACCGTTAAACAGCTTTCTGATATCTGGGTAAAATCAGGACGGCGAAAAATATACAGCCTCAAGCTCCTTGACTTTGCCGCAAACATACTGCTTCGCAAACGGTTGGTTCCGCTTATGGATACAACCCCCTTCAAATCCATGCTGCAATCCTCGGTTGATTTTGGCAGATTAAAAAAAAGCAACATAGAAATCATAATATCTGCTGTAAATCTTCATACCGCTTTACCTGAATTCTTTAATCAGAACGAAATCACCATTGACCATGTTATGGCATCAGGTTCCATGCCTGTTATTTTTCCCTCCCAGATGATTGACGGAGTCCCTTACTGGGATGGCGGAATCATGGCCAATATTCCTCTGCTGCCAGCTCTTGCACGCGGCATGAATGAGATTATAGTTGTACCTCTTTCGCCTGTCGGGCATGTACATAGACTGCCGGAGCCAAGAAGCCTTATGGATGCGGGAGAGCATCTGATGGAGCAGTCCCTGGTCTCATCATATCAAAGTACCCTCATGGGGTATGGCAGCCCCGGAATAAATGATCTGGTACCTGGATCAAGCTATTTAAGAAAGAAAAACATGTACAGGAATGAGGCATTGAATATGTACAGGAATCCTTCATTGAATCCTGACGATCCTCCATTGAATCCCGCAGGTCAGGATCATCTTCAGACACATGCAACTCCACGAATTATCACCATTGCCCCGTCAAAAATGCTTGGCATCCCTTCTTTGCTCAACTTCACACCTGAACAGGCCAATTCTCTTATGGCTCAAGGGTATGACAATGCCCGTAGTCAGCTAAAAGAAATTTCCCGTTTATACAAAAAAACTTTATAGAATCTAAGGAGAAAACAATGCTTCCAGAGTATTTTGAGTTTTCATTGCCCACCAAACTGGTTTATGGTGCAGGAATTATCGGCAATATTGAAAAATCTGTCGCACGTTTTGGCAAAAAAAAAGCTTTGTTGGTCACTGATGCCATTCTGGCAGAGGCAGGGCCTGTTGAAAAGGTTAAGAATGGATTCAGGAACACTGAAATAGAGATTGTTTCGGTGTTTGACAATGTGCCTCCAAACTCAACCCTTAAAACTGTCCAGGAGTGTGCTGCCCAAGGCGTTGCCAATAACTGCGACATGATAATTGCCGTGGGTGGAGGCAGTGTCATAGATACTGCCAAAGTGGCCAATCTTGTCATGAAAAAAGGTGGAAAGGTTGAAGATCATATGGGTGCGTATCTTCTTGACACCAGCGACCTTCTGTTTCCTTCCATTATTATCCCAACAACTGCCGGCACAGGCTCCGAGGTTACCAAGGTGGCTGTTATCGCA
>JADFYT010000152.1 GCA_015232935.1 Desulfamplus sp. | reverse complement strand
ATGAAAAACGGGGACATGCAGCCATGGATGATATTGGTATCCTGCCTGATTTTCAGGGAACCGCTGTTCATGATCACTGGAAATAGTACTTTGCTTATGAAGGTTGCAAGCACGTTCTTTGCAACGCACATCACTTGAGAGAACTCAAGTTTACCCTGGTGTTGCATAAAAAAAGACGTAATGTCGTAGAAAAAAGCTTGGAGCAGCCCATGAGTAAAAAAAACGCTTAAATCGACCTATCCACGCCCATAGGACGTGGTTTTCTACAGACAAATAAATTGATTTGGCAGACAATATGGATCTATCACGAAATAATAAATTATTGGATACAATGCTCGCGGACATTGAGTCTGCCCCACCTATCTATCAACCAAGTAATTTTTGGTCAATATTTATAAGGAGTCTCACAGATGAGATAAAGGAACACGGTATTTCATCATTTCGCAGTCAAAAACATGCATTAGGTCTTTATGTGCCGACATATCCTGATACTGAAACAGGCAAAATGGAGGCTCTTTGTGACTATAAGGTGTTTCTTGCAGGAGACGACGATAAATTTCCATGGCTTGATTGTGTCAGTGAAAGTAGGATCGGCTCTCCGGTACAGCAGTTTCTTTTTGATGATAAATATTACAGCAGATCTATGTTAAATTATCTGCGTGGACTTGCCTTTTTGAAAAAACATGTTGATACGTCAGGATTGAAAAACGTTCTTGAAATAGGGGGAGGATTCGGAACTCTTGGAGAAATTTTCCTAAAAAGTGATTTTAATAGATTTTTTTATGTCAATATTGATATCCCACCTTTATCGTACATTTCGACAAGATATCTTGAGGAAGTATTCGGAAAAGATAACATTGCAGGCTATGAAATAACAAGAGATCTGAAACTTATAAACATTGATGAATTTGCTCAACGATACAAGGCAATTGTGTTATGTCCATGGCAATTGCCATATGTTGCAGGTGAGTTTGACCTGTTTGTAAATTTTTTCTCTTTTCAGGAGATGGAACCGGATATTGTTGAAAATTATGCATCACACATAAACAGACTTGTAAAAAAAAATATTCTACTTAGAAATCAGAAAGATGGAAAACAAGTGGCAAAGCAACCGGGTGATATCGGTGTTCTGAATCCGGTTTCACGAAAAGATTACATACGCTTTTTTAATCGATTTAAAGTCATCGCTATTGACAGCAAGGTGTTTGGTAACAGGAAAGATGGTTTTGAGTCTGAGGTGATGATTTTGCAGAACAGGGTCTGAAAGGCAGACAGAGGACAATTTAAATGAAATTTGGCAACAATAACAGTCGCTTTAAAGTTCACGGTATTGAACAATTCGGGATAATCGGATGAAAATAATGCTTTGGAAACCGGGTGTTCCTGATGGATCAACAGGAGAATTACCTCACATAGGTCTTGGCATACTTGCAAATGATATCAGAAATTGCGGCCATGATGTTTTTATTGCAGATCACCACTTTTTTCCTGTGGAAGAACATGTTCCGGTAGAGATAATAGAAAGAGAGAAACCTGATATTCTTTGTATTTCGATAGCTTCCCCTGAATGGAAGCTTCAAAAAACTCAGAAGATGGTAGATTTTGCATATCAAAATGGTATTCCTGTCTGGGTGGGTGGTCCTCATGTTTACAGCTATTGGGATATATTGCAGAATGATCCAAGATTGTCAAAAATAGTAGTGGGTGAAAGCGACGGAAGATTTCAGGCTATCTGGGAAAACAAAGAGAGGGTAATATTTCTGGGCAGGGCGGATAATTTTCTTTTGCCGGATTTTAGCTGCCTTATGAATTCTGATAAAATGGTTACCTATCCTGTGTTTACTTCAAGAGGATGCAGCCATAACTGTGCCTTTTGTGCCGGAACCAAAACACATGGAAACAGATGGCGACCAGCTTCTTTGGACAAAGAGTTCTGGAATATGCTCGATAATGTAAAGACAGCATATCCTTTTGTAAAAAATATATCGGTGATTGACGATGAATTTACAAGTAATCTGAGACATTCAAAAACATTTCTGAAACGTTTTATAGATAATTATAAATATTTTAATTTAAGTGTTTTTAATGTTCGTGCTGATCAGATTGATGATGAGTTGCTTGTTTTGTTAAAGATGGCTGGTGTTGAAAATTTATCCATAGGCATTGAATCAGGTGATCCTGAAGTGTTTCGTATGGTTCGTAAAGGTGAAACTCATGAAACAATCAGAAGAGCAATCGAAAAAATACAACATGCTGGCATTATTCCACGACTTAATATGGTTATAGGTCTTCCCGGAGATTCTCCTCAAGCTCACAAAAGGTCAATGGATTGGGTTACCTCCATTCCAATGCCGAGAATTACCCAATGGCTGCACTATGCACCGTACAGGGGGACATGGGCATACAACTATTTTGTGGAGCACGGAGATATTGAAGACGGGTTTATTCCAGGGCTTCAACATGGTGGATATGATCAGCTTCCTGAAAAAGGTACTTTCGACGCAAAGGGGTTCAGTATGGAGGCTAAAATGTTGGCTCAACTTGAAGGATATCTTAGGTGTTATAGCCCTATCTTGATATTGAATCACGAAACAATCAAGGGTATCTGTCAGCAGAATATGATGATGGATCTTTATGATGATTGGTATAAAAATGCACCAATACAGGACTATGTGAGCAGGTTTCTGCCGGGTAAGATGGCAAAGGGGCAGGTTTCCAGTGTGTTTGCTGCAAATTTGATTCAGTGACACCTTGTTTACCCTTGATATGTCAAGACTTGCAAATAATGAAACATGGAGTCCCTAATGGAAAAAAAAAACTCAAAAGAACAAAAATTAACAGACCTTGCTCAAGAACTCAGGAAACACATTATTACAATGAATTGTCATGCAGGTTCTGGTCACCCAGGCGGCTCTCTCTCTGCAGTTGAGATTATTACATTTCTTTTTCATAAAGAGATGAATTTTTCGTTTGATAATTACAGGTCGCCCGAGCGTGACAGATTTGTTTTGTCAAAAGGGCATGCATGTTTGGTTCTGTATGCGGCTCTTGCCCAGAAAGGTTTTTTTGATACCAAAGAATTTGAGAAGCTGCGTCATGTTAATGGGATGTTGCAGGGGCACCCTGATCGCTTAAAAACTCCTGGTGTTGAATTTAATTCAGGTTCTCTTGGGCAGGGATTCTCTTTTTCATTGGGATGTGCTCTGGGCGGGAAGCGTACTTTTATATCAAGATATACTAATACAAAACCAGATTATACTAATCAGAACGTTTTAAATAGAGAGTTCAGGGTATATACCATTATTGGTGATGGAGAGTTAAACGAAGGACAAGTCTGGGAAGGTTTTATGTTTGGTGCATTTCACAAACTTGATAATTTGGTTGCAATTGTGGATTACAATAAATATCAGAGCGATGATCTAAACAGCAACATTACGGCACTTGAACCGTTAATGGATAAATTCAGATCATTTGGATGGTATGCTCTGGAGATTGATGGACACAATTTTGAACAGATTGAAAACTCCTTTTTAGAGGCAAGGGCTTTAAAGGGAAAGCCCACGGTCATATTGGCACACACAGTAAAGGGAAAAGGTATCTCTTTTATGGAAAACAACCCCAAATGGCATGGAAGTCTTTGTCCTTCTGGAGATGAAAAAATCCAAGCATTAAAAGATTGCGGTTATGGAGAGTGTGTAGAATGAAAACAATGCGGGATGCGTTTGGTGAAAGTTTGATTGAGCTTGCTGCCAAAAGAGACGACTTTGTGGTACTTGATGCGGATGTGGCAGGTGGTACCGGTACCAATGTATTCAGAGATGCCTTTCCCGAAAGATTTATTCAGTGTGCCATTGCTGAGCAGAATATGATGTCTGTTGCAGCAGGGCTTTCAACAACCGGAGTTATTCCCATCGTCACCTGTTACGGAGTATTTGCCTCAATGCGTGCTGTTGAACAGGCAAGAAATTCAATCGCATATCCTCAATTCAACGTCAAGATTGCCGCAAGTCACCTTGGACTTGATGTCGGTCCTGATGGTCCGACTCACCAGGCTATAGAAGATATTGCTATTTTCAGAGCCATTCCCAATTTTACAGTTATTTCTCCTGCAGATCCTGGTGAACTCAAAGCTGCAATGCCTGTTATTCTGGATTATAGAGGCCCTGTCTATATCAGAACCGGAAGAAGTCCGGTGCCTGATATTTTTGGTGGCTCCTTAAAATTTGAAATAGGCAAAGGCAGAATTATTCAGGAAGGTACTGATATCACTATAATAGCCGTTGGCGTTATGGTGCACAGAGCAATACAGGCAGCTCAGATTATGGAAGGGGAGGGAATCTCATGCCGTGTGGTAAATATGTCGACCATTAAACCGATTGACAAGGATCTGATTGTCGATTCGGCCATAAAAACCGGGGCAATAATTACAGCCGAAGATCATAATATCCTGGGTGGGCTTGGCGGTACGATTGCTGAAGTTCTGGTGGAAAACTATCCCGTGCCCATGCTTCGTGTAGGTATTAAGGATATTTTTGCCGAATCAGGAGAACCTTTGGATCTTGCACGCAAATATCATTTGATGCCTATGGATATTGCAGATGCAGTAAGATATTTACATAAACTTAAAGAGATGAAGAGATGAAAGACAGGGCAAAAATGTTACTTATATGGCCTGAGGGAATGGATGGAATATTTCCTTTATCTATGGGCTACCTTATGAATGTCCTTAAAAAGATTGACGGTAAGCAAATTGAGTCCTCATTTCTCGATTGTTCATTAACTGCTATGGATACAGAACAGTTTATTGGAAGTATTAAGGAATTTGATTACATCGGTATAAGTATCTGGGGCAGTAATTTAGACAATGTTAATCGCTATATTGATCTTATAAGGCAAAACAGTGATGCTATTATAATTTCCGGTGGACCTTCAGCACATCTTGTTGATGCGGATTTTTCTATAATAGGAGAAGGTGAATCAAGCCTGAAAGCCTTTCTTTTGAATTTTAATAGAATTGACACTGATTTTGTAAGCACTATTCAAGGTGTTAGAATTAAAGGAAATGAGATCAGATATCCTTCTGATTTCATAGATGATCTTGATTCTCTTGGATATATTGATTATGACCTGTTGCAGTTGGACAGATATCTGGATAATGGATATAAAGACTGGATGTACTCTATTAAGGACAAGTTTAGGTCTGCTCCGATCATGACGACACGAGGTTGTCCATATAGTTGTGCATACTGTCAGGGGCCTGTTGTTATGGGACACAATATCCGTAAACATTCAATAGAGTATGTTATTAATACTATTCAAACCTTATATGAAAAACACAATATAAGACAGATAAGTATTTTGGATGATAATCTTACCTTTTATATAGATTATGCAAAACAGTTGTGCGAAGCCATAGTGAAATTTAGAGAAAAACATCAAGAGCCTTTTTTGCTCACAACAATAAATGGAGTAAGAGTAAACCGTCTGGATGAAGAGCTGATCATATTGATGAAGAAAGCGGGTTGGGCGGAAGTTGTCATATCGCCTGAAAGCGGTTCTCCAAAAACTCTCAAACTGATGAAAAAGTCGATAAATATAGCTGACATGGAACAGAAGATGGAATTGATTCACAAACACAGGATGAATGTTGTGGGATATTTTATGTGTGCCTATCCAGGAGAGACAAAAAAAGATCTGGAAATGACTCGGGATTATATTTTGAATTCTAAATTTGACAGATGCATACTAAATTTTTTCAATCCAACTCCAGGTACGCCTGTTTATGCAGAACTTATTAAAAACGGTGCACTAAGACAAGTTAACAATAACATAAACTATAAAGCCATTAACTATATTCCTGAAGATCTTACTGAACATGACCTAATAGAGTTTAAAGGCTCTATAACGGAGAAAACACGGTTTAAGGAAAAATGGATAAAAGATCTATAAGAAGCCGATCATGTAAACATAGAGAGTAGCGGCCTAAAAAAGATCAAAATCAGGATCAATTATAATTGATAGTCTCGTAAAAACCCTAAAGACCGGAATTGCCCTGAATAGTTATGATGAAGCAGATTCATTGATTGCGAGC